>JADZBY010000434.1 GCA_020851855.1 Anaerolineae bacterium | reverse complement strand
GGGCGACGTCGGCTCCGGCAAGACGGTGGTCGCCACGGCGGCGATGCTCTTCGCCGTGATCAATGGCTTCCAGGCCGCCGTCATGGCTCCCACGAGCATCCTGGCCGAGCAGCACTTCCGGGGCATGTCGAAGGTCATCCGGGCGATTCCGGGCGGCGAGCACATCAACATCCAACTTCTGACCGGCGCAACGCCCGCCCAGGAGCGCGCCGAGATTCTGTGGGGCCTGGGCGAAGGCAGCGTGCACATCGTCGTCGGCACGCACGCCCTGATCCAGGACGAGGTGAATTATGCCCGGCTCGGCATGGCCGTCATCGATGAGCAGCATCGTTTCGGCGTGGAACAGCGCGCCCGGCTGCGCAGCAAGGGCATCAACCCGCACCTGCTGGTCATGACCGCCACGCCCATCCCGCGCACGCTGGCGCTGACCATGTACGCCGACCTGGACCTGTCGATCCTGGACGAGATGCCGCCGGGCCGCACGCCGGTCCAGACGCGGGCCATGTTCCCCAAAGAGCGTGAGCGCGTCTACCGCTTTGTCGAGTCACAGTTGGCGAAGGGGCGGCAGGCGTTCATCATCTACCCGCTGGTCGAGGCGTCCGAGCGCGAATCGATGGCCGACGTGCGCTCCGCCGTGCAGGAGTTCGAGCGCCTGCAGCGGGACGTGTTCGCCACGCGGCGGCTCGGCCTGGTGCACGGGCGGCTCAATGCGGCGCAAAAAGAGGTGGTCATGTCCGCCTTTTCGCGCGGTGAGTTGGACATCCTGGTATCCACCACCGTCATCGAGGTCGGCATCGACATCCCGAACGCCAGCGTGATCGTGGTCGAAGGCGCAAACCGCTTCGGGCTGGCCCAGCTTCACCAGTTGCGCGGGCGGGTCGGGCGCGGCCAGCACGAGTCGTACTGCCTGCTCATCCCCGAAGAGGGCGAGGTGAACAACGCCCGCCTGAAGGTCATGGAAGAGACGAGCGACGGCTTCCGGCTGGCGCAGATGGACTGGGAGATGCGTGGCGCGGGCGATTTGCTCGGCACGCAGCAGAGCGGCCAGTCGGTGCGCATGGGCCGCTTCATGTCGGTTAGCCTGGTCGAATTGGCGCAGGTCGAGGCGCGCACCATCTACGAGGAAGACCCGTTCCTGACTCGCCCCGAACATGCGGCGCTGCGTGACAGGCTGGGCCGTGAGTTTGCGCCGGACAACATGGCTGATGTAAGCTAGGATTGGGCGTAGGGTATGCGGGCACAGCGGACGAGGCAGGCCGTCGCTACACGGCATACCGTAGGGACAACGCCTGCGTTGTCCGCCATGTCACGAGGCGTGGTGGAGAGCATACGGACGAGGCAGGCCTCGTCCCTACACGGCGTACCGTAGGGACAACGCCTGCGTTGTCCGCTGCGTTGTCCGCCATGTCACGAGGCGTGGTGGAGCACACGGACGAGGCAGGCCATCCCTACACGGCATACCGTAGGGACAACGCCTGCGTTGTCCGCTGCGTTGTCCGCGCTTTTCGGGCTTTCGTTCGCTGAAACCGATTATCCTGGAGAAGTGGTTCCCGTATGTCGGCAATTATTCGCCGCGCTGTATATCCTGGATCGTTTGATCCGGCGCACTATGGCCACATCGACATCGCCACGCGGGCGGCGCGCGTGTTTGAGGAAGTTCACGTCGCCGTGTACGCCCGCCCGGCAAAAACGCTGCTGTTCAGCATCGAGGACCGGGTGAAGATGGTCAAAGACGCGCTGGCGGACTATCCGAACATCCTGGTTGCACCGTATGACGGATTGACTGTAGACTATGCAAGGAAGATTGGCGCGATGGCCATCATCCGTGGTCTGCGCGTCTTCTCGGATTTCGAGCTGGAATTTCGCATGGCGCTGGCCAATCGGCGGCTTGCGCCCGAGATTGAGGTCGTCACGTTCATTGCGGACGAGCGGCACATTCATATCAGCTCGAGCACGGTGCGTGAAATCGCTTCGCTGGGCGGCGACGTCTCGTCCATGGTCCCGCCCGAGGTGCGCGACATGCTGACGGCCAAGTTTCGCCAGCAGCGCAACGACGGCCAGGAACGAGACTACGTGATCAGTCTGCACGACTAGCCCGCGGTGGGCCGGGCAGGGATACGGGGGAGCGCGATGGACATCCAGCATCTGGTAGACCGGCTTGAGGACCTCATCGACGAAGGACGGCACATCTGGCTGACCAAGCTGACGATGGTGGACGAGGAACGCGCACTCGAAATCATCGACCAGATGCGCATCTCTATCCCGGAAGAAGTGGACAAGGCCAACCGGGTCATCAACCAGCGCGAGCGGATCATGGCCCAGGCCAACGAGGAAGCGGCGCGCATCATCGACATCGCCAAAGAGAAGGCCGAGACGCTCATCCAGCGCGACGCCATCACCCAGGCCGCGCAGAACCGGGCGGCGAACATCATCGAGCAGGCGCGGCAGGCGGCGGACGCCATGCGCAGCGACGCCGAGACGTACGTCATCGAGGTGCTGGCCGAATTTGAGTCGCACCTGTTGAAGACGCTTAATGTCGTGCGCAACGGCATCACCAAGCTTCAGCAGGACCGCGAGGCGCGCGATGCAGCGCTCCAGGCGGCTATCGCGCAGGCCCAACAGGAAGTGGGCGCGGCCCCTGCCGAGGCCATCCCGCCGATGCCGTCCGCGCCGCAATCCGAAAACCCGGCCTCACTCCCGCTGCGCCGCGTGGAGACTCCCGCGCCGGTCGAAGTGAACGTCGACGAAGCGGCGGGGTAGCTTTCCCGCCGCGACAGACCGTAGCCAACGCCCCGCCGACGCGGGGCGTTTTTGGTGTGGTAGTCAACCCGGCCCGGATGTGATAGGCTTGTCCCGCATTCCGAGAAATACGCCTTTTCGTAGTGGAGTTTTCAGCGTGCAGCCCAAGCCCGATAGTCCCGTCGAGCGCGAACCCTCAGCGCGGGAGACGATGCCCGACCTGCGTTTTGTGCCCACCGGCAGCCTCGTTCCCCATGAAGAACATGACCGGCAGCGCTCCGAGCCGCTCGTCAAGCGCATTCGAGACAGCGGCGTGTGGGTCAACCCGCCCGTGGTCGCGCCGATGGGCGATGGCCGGTACGTGATCCTGGACGGCGCGAACCGCCATTATGCCGCCACGGCGCTCGGCTTCCCGCACATCCTGGTGCAGGTGGTCACCTACGAGAGCGGCGCGGTGCGGCTGGATACGTGGCAGCACGTGATCAGCGGCGTGACGTGGTTCGAGTTCCTGCGCGGCCTCAAAGAAGTGCCCGGCGTCTCGATTGAGTGCACCGACCTGCTGACGGCGCGCGCCGAACTGGCCCGCCGCAAGCTGCTCGCCTACAGCGTGCTGAGCGACGGGCACGCCTACGCCATTGAGGCGCACACCCAGACGCTCGCGGAGCAGAATACGATCCTGTGCCGGCTGGTGAACACGTACAAAGACCGGGGCCGCCTGAACCGCATCAACACGGACTCGCTGGCCGTCGCGCGGCGGCTGCATCCCGAAGCGGTAGCCATCGTCGTCTTCCCCCACTACGAGCCGGCGGAAATCGTCGTCGCCGCCCGCGACCGGCTGCTCTTGCCGCCCGGCATCTCGCGCCACATCGTGCACGGGCGCGCCATGCGCCTGAATTACTCGCTGGACGCCCTGCGCGACCCGGAAACAGACCTCGACGAGAAAAATCGCCAGTTGCAGCGCTGGATTCAAGAGCGCACCGCGGAGAAGCGCATCCGCTATTACGCGGAGCCGATGTTCCTCTTTGACGAATGAAAATCGCGACGAAAGCGAGAGCGTGTGGACCTCAACTTCTTTGACCCCGGCGATGCGCCCCAGCCGCGCGACAAGGTGAAGATCGAAGACGTGCGCGTCGAGCCGTATCCCGACCGCTGGCGCGTGAGGCTCTCCATCGACGTCACGCCCTTCCAAGAGCGGCCCAGCCTGGAAATCCGGCTGCGCGGCCCGCAGTCGCGCCCGATGGGCGAATTGAG
>JADZBY010000433.1 GCA_020851855.1 Anaerolineae bacterium | reverse complement strand
TCGTGCGCGAAAACGGCCAGCCGGTGCAGGATGTGACGGTCACGCTGTACCAGAATGGGCGTGTGGTGGACACCACGACGACGTATGTCGAGGCGCGGTGGTTCGCCGGGCAGGCGCGCTGGCACGTCGTGCCCGATGACGTGTGGCGCGAGAATTTCGTCATTGGCGACGTGCCGGCGGGCGATTACACCGTCGCGGTCAGCATCGACGGCGAGCGCTACACACAGCGCGTCACCGTGCACGCGGCGACGACATCCTTTGTCGATTTCAGCCTGAACATCGAGCCGACGCCTGCGGGATAACCGCCGCGAGAAAGAGCGAGGACGGGACGATGCGATGCAAATCTGGGCTTGCCTTCGTGGTTGCGCTGGGGCTGCTCGCGCTGGTCATGCTCGCTGCGTCGCCGGGCCTGAACGCCGTACGCGCCCAGGGGCCGGACGCCGGGCCAACGCCCACCGCGCCAGGCCCGAACCCGGATGGAATGGCCCCGGAGACGATCCTGGATTACGCGCAGCGCACCGCCGAGGATGCCAGCAAAGCCGTCGAATCGGCCAATACGATCCTGGGCGTGATCGAGGGCCTCGGCACGCTGCTCACCATCATCCTGGCCCTGATCGGCGTGCTCGGCGCGTTGATCGGCATCGGCGGTATGCGCGATTTCAGCCAGGCGCGCCGCCGGTACGAGGACGAGATGAACAAGGCGCTGGAATCGCTCAAGACCTTCGAGGCGCGCGTCGAGGCCAATGCGGAAGAGATACGCGCGCGCGGCGACCGCTCCATCGAGGCGCTGACGCTGCTCCAGCTTGGCAAGCAGCAGATGGACGCCCGCAACCTGGGCGCGGCGATGGACGCCTTGAAGCAGGCCTGGACCAAAGACCCGCAGAACCGCGCCATCAACTACTTCATGGGCGAGCTATGCATCCAGATAGGCGACTACGACGCGGCCATCCGCTACCTGACCGATGCCGGGGCCAACAGCACCGACGAGAACATGCGCCTTCCGGCGGCCCAGGCGGCGCTGGCCTACGCCTATCGCAAGAAGGGCGATCAGGCCCAGACGCGCGCCGAGCAGCAGGATTATTACTACAAGGCCGAGGGCTACTTCCGCGAGGCGCTGCGTTACAACCCCGGCCTGCTCGACATCGACGGCGAGTCGTGGAGCGGCGCGCTGGGCGGCCTGTACCAGAAGCAGGGGCGCATTGCGGACGCCATCGCCGCCTATGAGCAGGCCATCGAAGCGACGGGCCGCAAATCGTCGTATCCGTTCAACAATCTGGCGATCCTGCACGCCCAACAGCGCAACATGACGAGGGCGCGCGAGTATTTCCAGCGCGCGGTGGAAGCGGCGGCGCGCAACCTGGACGACAAGCCGCACGATTATTGGGCGCGCTTCGATATGGTCACGGCGCAGGCATTCCTGGGCAACGCCGACGAGGTGCGCAAACACCTGCAACTGGCCTTTTCCACCGCGCCCAGCGCCGACCGGCTCAATGTGTTCCTGGGCGGCTTGAACCGGCTCAAGGACGCCGCGCCGTCGGAACTGCTGGACCGGGTCATCGCGGCGGTTCAGGCCGAGATCGAGCGGCGCAAGGCGGAACTCGACCGCTCCGGGTGAGCGTTCTCGTCCGGATGTGGCCTAAATGTCGTCCAGGTCGCCTGCGTCGAGCGCCTGTTGAAACGCCTTGCCGATGGCCAGCACCTGAACTACCCAGTCGGCGACTTCATCCTCGTCGTTGTGGGCGACCAGCGTATCGAGGATGGCGGGCGGCGTCGCGTTGAGCACTTCGGTAGCCAGGCAGGACAACGCCTGCTCGACAGACGGGCGCAGGGGCGGCGGCTCTTCTTCGTTCAATGCCGCAAACCAGGCTTCGACAATCGGGTGAATCTGTTCACAGGCCGAGCCATCGCCCAGGCGGCGGTCGGCCATCTCCGAGAACTCGTCAAACCACTGGTCATCCCACAGCGGATCGCGCTCGTTGTCGTCGGATTCGGGCTTCATCTTGTTGCTCCGTCCCTGCCCCGGCGTAGAACCTTGAGTCTAGCGCTGAATGGCCGTGTGGGGAAGATTCAACCCGGAACCGCGCATTGACGGCCCGCCCAAAATGCGCGATGCTCGATGCTGGAAGTGTTTGGCGCTGCAATGACGGAAGGAGTCGCGGATGGAGAAGATGGCGCTTGGCCGCACGGGCGAGAGTGTCTCCGCACTGTGCCTCGGTGCGATGTATTTTGGCACGACGACGCCCGGCGACATGTCCGAGCACTTGCTGGACCGTTTCGTCGATGCGGGCGGCGATTTTGTGGACACGGCGAATATCTACGCGACGTGGCGCGGCCAGGGCGGCGAGTCCGAGGCGCTGCTCGGCCAGTGGATGAAGGCGCGCCGCAACCGGGGCAAGATTTTCCTGGCCACGAAGGTGGGCTTCCCCATGCCGGACGGCGTCGGGCTGAGTGCGGCGCAGATCGCGCACCAGGCGGAACACAGCCTGAAGCGCCTTCGGACGGATACCATTGACCTGTACTACGCGCACGTGGATGACCGGACCACGCCGCTGGATGAGACGTTCGAGGCGTTCGACCGGCTGGTGCAGGCGGGCAAAGTGCGCTTCGTGGGCGTGTCGAATTACCGCCCGTGGCGGCTGATGAAGGCCATTGACGTGTGCCGCCGCCACAACTGGGCGTCCATCCAGTGCATCCAGCAGCGCCACACCTACCTGCGCCCGGAGCCGGGCGCGCGTTTCGCGGGCGGCAACCAGGTGGCGCTGGACAATGACCTGCTCCATCTGGCGGCGGAAGAGGGAATCACCATCCTGGCCTATTCGGTGCTGCTGGGCGGCGGCTATACGCGCCCGGACCGCCCGCGCGAAGGCTACGAGACGGCCATCAACGAGGCGCGCTTGGCCCGGCTGCTCGACATGGCGCGCGAACTGAAGATCAGCCCGAATACGCTGATCATCGCCTGGATGTTGAACTCGACGCCGCCTGTGCTGCCGCTCATCGCCGCGTCAACGCCCGAACAGCTTGACGAGAATCTCGCGGCGGTCAATGTGCGCCTCACGCCCGAACACATGGCGCTGCTCAACGAGGGCTTGCCGCAGTAGGCGCGACGTGCGACTATCGGGGGAGTATTGGTACAGTTCATGAAACGGACGGCTGAAACACTCTATGCCAAATAGCGCCACACAGCGCATCTTCACAACCGGGCTTGGCCTGGCGCTGCTCGTTTTCGCGGCGGCGTGCGGCAATGTCGCCCAGGCCGCACTGCAGCCCGCGCCCACCCTTTCGCCCACCGAAACCGCCGTGCCGCTCGCTACGCCGACCACGGCCCCGGCTGGCCCGGCCATCGTGCTGCCCGCCGTCGATTGGGCCGAGGTGAGCATCCACCGGCAGGCCATGAAGCCGGAGTTCGCCTCGGACGTGGACGACTTCGTCAACGCCAACCGCTACCTGATCGTCGCCCGCGTGGCGCTGGAGCCAAACGGGGCAGGCACGGACGCCGTGATTCGCGGCGCAGAGCGAGTGCGCTATACGAATCACAGCCCGGACACGCTCGACAGTGTGGTGTTTCGCCTGTATCCAAACGCCCCGGCGCTCGGCGGACGCATGACCGTCTCCCGCGTGACGGTGGACGGACGCGAGGCCGAGCCGTCGCTGCGCGCGCTGCGCTCGGTGATGGATGTGCCGCTCGAAGAGCCGCTTGCGCCGGGCGAATCCGCCGAGATGACCGTCGATTTCACCGTCGTCATGTCCGGTGGACTGAACACGTCCTACGGGCGCTTTGGCTTTGTCAATCAGGTCATCTCCGCCACGGCGTGGTATCCAACGCTCTCGGTGTACGAGCCGGGCGATGGCTGGTGGGAGACGCTGCCCAGCCCGCAAGGCGATCCGGCCTTCACCGAGACGGGGCTATACGACGTGCGCCTGACCTTGCCTGCCGACATGACGCCCGCCATGAGCGGCGTGATCGTCGAAACGACGCCCAACGATGACGGCACGGTGACCTATCGTGACGTGACCGGGCCGATGCGCGATCACGCTTTCCAGGCCAGCGCCCGGTACATGATCACGCCCGTCGAGGCGGACGACACGCGCATTAACATCGTCCATTATCGCGACCGCGCCGCGCTTGAAACGGACGGCACGGAAGACGCCGCGCAGTTCTCCGCCGACTCGGTCAGGGCGTTCAACGAGGCCTTTGGAGATTATCCTTACGCCGAGCTGGACGTGGTGATGAACCCGACGCCGAGCGGCGTGGAATTTCCCGGCCTGGTGCAGATCGCGGCCCGCGCCTGGACTCGGGGCGAGCCGTTCCTGGAAATCGTCATCGCGCACGAGATCGGCCACCAGTGGTTCTATGCCCTGGTCGGCAACAATCAGGTGGAGCATCCGTGGCTGGACGAGGCGCTGACCTCGTACACCGAGATCGTCTACCTGCGTTACGTGGACCCGACCGGGCAGCGCGCACAGCAGCACATCGCGGGCTTTGAGCGGGACTATTCGCGTTTCACCGGCTCGCGGCAGGCCGATCTGGCGCTCGATCTGCCGGTGCGCAGCTTCACCGGCTTTGCCTATGGCGCGATTGTCTACCGCAAGGGGCCGCTGTTCATCGTGGAGTTGGAGCGCCAGCTTGGCCAGGACATGGTGCAGCGCGCGCTGGCCGCGTACGTCGAGCGTTTCCGCTACGAGGTCGCCACATCCGCTGATGTGCAGGCGGTGTTCGAGGAAGTATCCGGCGACGACCTGGATGCCGTCTTTGACGAGTGGGTATATCGTAGCCGCTGAGGGCTGGAGTGTGTTAAGAACTTCGCGCCTCACCCCCCAACCCCCTCTCCACGTGGAGTACCGCGTAGAGAGGGGGAGCAGCGCGGCAAGAGGTTGTGCGGACTCCCCTCTCCACGACTGCCACCCCAGAGGGGACCCCGGCAGTCGTGGAGAGGGGCGGGGGGTGAGGTGAGCGCCCTGACTGCATTGTTATTGTTCTGCGCATTGCCCGGCGCTCGAAGTGCATGACAGCCGCTGGAAGGAGCCTTCCGGGATACGCATGGTCAGCTTTCGCCCACGCCCACACGAGTCGCCGTCTGGCGATCCGCTCGACATCAGCCGCCTGCCCGGATTGGGCCGCAAAGTGATCGCGGCGATGCGCGAGCAC
>JADZBY010000432.1 GCA_020851855.1 Anaerolineae bacterium | reverse complement strand
TGGAGAGGGGTGAGGAAACTAAGGGGCACCCTGCTTTTCTCCCCTCTCGCCTTGAGGGAGAGAGGGGCTGGGGGAGTGAGGGTCAACCCAGAAACAGACTTTGCAGACACGCCCTAGTCTGGCCGCAGGATGCCGTTGTTCACGGCGTAGTGAATGAGATCGGACTGATTGCGCAGGCCGAGTTTGCGCATGGCGTTATCGCGGTGCGTCTCGACGGTGCGTGGACTGATGCACAGCAAACGGGCAATCTCGGGGTTCTTGTGCCCGGCGGCGGCGTATTTCATCACTTCGCGCTCGCGCCGGGTGAGGCGCAGGTACGCTTCGCGCGGGCCGGACTTCAGCCGCCGAATCTCCGCTTCCACAGCCGCTTCCGTGAGGGACACACCCAGCACACGCTTGCCATCCAGCACCCGCCGAATGGCGCTCACCAGCTCGGCATAGCTCACGTCTTTGGGCAGGTAGCCCGACGCGCCGAAGGCGAAGGCCTGGGCCACATCGCTGAGCGACTGATGCATGGAGAGCACGATGATCCGCATGTGCGGGAACGTCTCGTGAACCTCGTCGATCATCTCCAGCGCATCGGTCCGGCCCAGCAGCAGGTCAGTCAGCAGCACGTCCGGGCGCGCGAGGTGCAGCTGATCGACAACGCCCGTCGCCGTGCGCGATTCGCCCACGATCTCGAAGTCCGGCTCGTCAGACAACAGCGTGCGCAGCCCATCCAGCACGATGGCATGGTCTTCAACCAGGTAGATGCGAACCATAGGCATCGGTTGCTCGGTTTGCTCCAATACGACGATCTTCACTCTACCGGGCGAGACTCAAAACCGGCTAAATTTGTGAAATCCGTAAACTTCCGGATGTCCGCCGCCCGGTTTCTTCCCTACACTGACGTGGGTCGAGTCGTTACCCATGAGTTGTTGTTGGATGATGGAGGTGAATCGTATGCGAGTATCCACCAAAGCAGGCACTTTCGCAGCGTTGCTCGTAGCGCTGCTCTTCGCCATCGGGTTTGCGGGCAGCGGCGGCGTGGTCACGGCGCAGGATGCGACGGCCACGCCGACCGGAGAGGCGACGCAAGCGCCGACGCTTGACGCGACGGCGCAGGCGACCCAGGACAGCAACGCCGGGCAGACCGGGCAGACTGGGCAGGGCCAGGCCCAACCGCTGGACTGGATGAACATCCCGATGTGCGTCCAGGTAGCGGCGACGGCTGAGGCCACGGCGGATCTGCTCGGCCAGGCCACGCAGGACGCGGCGAATGCGGGCGACCAGGCGACTGTCCAGGCCACGACCGACGCCACGGCTGACGCCACGGCAGCGGCCACCGAACAGCAGGGTCCGGGTGAGCCGACGGCCACCCTCGATCCGGCCACCACGCCGTATCTCGGCATTCTGGCCGGGCCGGTGTCCAATTGCGGCGTGCAGGTGCTGGATGTGTTCGTGGGCAGCCCTGCCGAGGACGCGGACGTCCAGGTTGACGACGTGATCGTCGCCGTCGACAATACGCTGCTGGCCGACCACGTGACCACGCTTCGGACCGATCAGGGCCAGACGGGTCAGGGCGACCAGGATCAGACCGGGCAGGCCGACGAGTTCAACTCGACCGTGACCGAGGCGCTCTTTGACCTGATCCGCTCGCGCCTGCCGGGCGATGTGGTGACGCTCACCGTGCAGCGGAACAGCACGAACATGCAGATTGTCGTGACGCTCGGCAGCCTGCCGCCAGAACTGTCCGGCCAGGGCACGCCCGCCGCGACGCTGGAAGTTACGGCGACCCCCAGCTCTTGACCTTGCCGAGCGGTCCCCTGACTTGACCTTTTTCATGTGGAGCAGCCGTCCCCAGGGCGGCTGTTCCCGTTTCCCGGACCTGTTTCCGCGCATTGCCTCTCGCGACCTCGGCGGCCCCGCTGCGTACCGTCCAGGATGGGCATACCCTCACTCCCCCGACCCCTCTCTCCCTCAAGGCGAGAGGGGCGAAAAGCCGGGTGCGTTCTGCGTCTTCCACCCCTCTCCGTGCCTGCCACCCCAGACCACCCATTGAACGCAAGCGTTCAATGGGAACCCGGCGGTCACAGAGAGGAGCATGCCCACGCCGTTCCCCTCTCTACGCGGTACTCTGCGTGGAGAGGGGGCAGGGGGTGAGGCTCAGAGTTCATAACAGCCTCTAACGGACGGCGCGTGCTTTTCGCCACCGCGCCGGGCGGCCCTTACAATCTGGGGAGCAGCGGCCTGGGCAGGCGTCCAGGCGCACACATCATCGTGAGGTCACCATGTCGGATTGGGAAATCGAACCGCTGCGGGAAACGGAAACCGTCCCGCGTGGCTCTGTGCGCTGGGGGCGTCTGTTCGGCTATCTGAAACCGTACCGGCTGCGCATGGCCGGCGCTATCAGCGCGCTGATCGTGTCCAGCGCGGTCGGGTTGGCCTTCCCGCTGGTCATCGTGCAACTCCTGGAAACCGTGCTCAGCGACCGCCGCCTGGAGAGCCTGAACGCGCTGGCGCTGGGCCTGATCGGGCTGTTTCTCATCCAGGCGGTGTTCACCTTCATCGAGTCCTATAATCTGGCGTTCATCGGGGAGCGCATCATCCTCGATCTGCGCACCGGGCTGTACCGGCGCTTGCAGACCCTCTCGCTGGACTTCTTCGCCACGCACCGCACGGGCGAATTGATCTCGCGCATGTCCAGCGACGTGACCCAGGTGCGCACCATGCTGACCACGAACGTCACCGCGCTCCTGGGCCAGATCGTGTCGCTCGTCGGCTCCATCGTGATCGTTTTTCTGCTCAATCCCGGGCTGACGGCGTTCATCCTGATCCTGGTCCCGGTGCTGCTGGTCGTGGCCTTTGCCTTTGGGCGGCCCTTGCAGCGCGCCGCCACCCGTGTGCAGGACGAATTGGCCGGGGCGACCGCCGCCGCCGAAGAAGGCTTGCAGGGCGTGCGCATCGTGAAGAGCTTCGCCCGCGAAGAATACGAGATCAAACGCTATGCAGAAGCGATGGGCCGGACGTTTAAGCAGGCGATGGGCCTGGCAACCTTCCGCAGCCTGTTCGCGGCGGCGATGGCCTTCCTGGGCTTCGGCGCGATTGGCCTGATCCTGTGGTTCGGCGGGCGCGAAGTGCTCGAAGGGCGTCTGACGCTGCCCATGATCAGCGGCTTCCTGATCTACGGTTTCACCATCGCCGCGAACCTGGGTGGGCTGGCCAGCTTTTACACATCTCTCCGCGAAGCGCTCGGCTCGATCCGGCGCGTATTCGAGCTTCTCGATACCCAGCCGACCATCACCGAAGCGCCGGACGCCAAAGCGCTGCCATCCATTGCCGGGCGCATCACCTTTGACGATGTGTCCTTCAGCTACGAGGACCGCATCGCCGTCCTGAAGAACATCACGCTGGACATCACGCCGGGCGAGATCGTGGCGCTGGTCGGGCCGAGCGGCGCAGGCAAGAGCACGCTCTTCAACCTGATCCCGCGCTTCTACGACGCCAGCCAGGGCGCGGTGCGTATCGACGGCGTGGACGTGCGCAGTGTGACGCTGCACAGCCTGCGCGCGCAGATCGGCATCGTGCCGCAGGAAACATTGCTCTTCAGCGGCAGCATCCACGACAACATCGCCTATGGCCGCCTGGACGCCCGCGAGCACGACATCATCGCAGCGGCGAAAGCGGCCCACGCGCACGATTTCATCATGGCGATGCCCGACGGTTACAAGACCCTCGTTGGCGAGCGCGGCGTGCGCCTGAGCGGCGGCCAGCGGCAGCGTGTGGCCATCGCCCGCGCCATCCTGAAAGACCCGCGCATTCTGTTGCTCGACGAAGCGACCAGCGCGCTGGACAGCGAGTCGGAAGAACTGGTGCAGGATGCGCTGGAAAGGTTGATGCAGGGCCGCACCACGGTCATCATCGCGCACCGGCTGTCCACGATCAAGATCGCCAACCGGATTGTGGCGCTGGACAAGGGCGAGATTGTCGAGCTGGGCACGCATGACGAACTGATGGCGCTCGATGGGCTGTACGCGCGCCTGTACCAGCTTCAATTCCGCGAGCC
>JADZBY010000431.1 GCA_020851855.1 Anaerolineae bacterium | reverse complement strand
TAGTAGCGCTCGAAATGGCTACGCGAGGGGAGATGCATCAAACCGTCCTCACCCCCGGCCCTGCCGCTGCGCGCGCTCTCCCCTCTCTACGCGGTACTCCGCGTGGAGAGGGGGCCAGGGGTGAGGCGCTTCTTGTACCGCCCGCCTCAGCCGATCTCTTGGTACGATAACCTTGATGGCTACGCGAGCCACCCGCCGACGATCTTCAGGTCGGGGGCCATATCCAGCGCCTCGACAGTGACGATCCCGTTATTCCAGGTGACGATGCCCGTGCCCATCTGATCGAGGTCGACGCGGCCCGCTGGAACGGTCAGGCTGAACGGCGCAGGCTGTGCGCCGTGATAGGCGGCCACCCACAGATTGCGCTCCGGCAGCGCCACCAGCCACGCGGCATCTTCTCCACAGGTGAGCGTGGCCGCGCCGATCTGAACACAGCCGGTGCGAGTCTGCGCCGCCGCCGGCGCATCGAGCATCGGCCACCCCATCTCGCCCAGGTGATTCCAACGGCTTCTGAGCCGCCAGCCCAGCAGGTCGATCTCGAGGCCCAGCGCCGCGCCATCCCGGCTGTACTCCACCCGCCACAGGCGTTCGCGCCCGGCGTCGTTGGTCACGGGCGGCTCCGCGTGGTCGGTGAGATTGCCGCGCGCGACCATCTCGCCAAAGGCGCGCCCGTCCGTGTGCTCAGACTTCTCCGCGATCTCCAGATAAAAACCACACTGCGGCTGGCCCTGGTAAAACGATCCGGGCGTCGCCATCTCCCAGAATGTCTTGGCCGGTCCCAGGTAGTTGTACATCTCCAGCGCCAGGTGGCCGTCGATCTCAACCAGGCGCAGCGGCGCGTTGCGGCCCAGGTCGGTGCGCTGCAACGGGCGCACGGCGATCAGCGCCGAGCCGCTGGACACCACGACCGTGTCGCCGGGCAGCACGTCGGCGGGCAGGGCTTGCACTTCACGCCCACCCACCCAGATCGCATCTACATTCTGGCGGTGCAGCCAGAGAATCGCCGCCTTCGCGCTCTGACAGCGCGACCACGCGCCAAGCTCTCTGGGGCAGTACAGGCCGATCATACGCGGGCCGTCCTGCACGCCGAGGAAACGCCCTTCTTCGGGCAAGAGCTGGTCGGCTTCGCGCGAGGGCGTCGTGCGGAAGTCCCCGACCCATTTGTCATCGAGGATGTACCGCGACAGCGCCACGCCGACCTGGTCCGGGTCCGGGACGCGGTAATGGGCGATGCACACATTGGATTGCAGCGCAATGAACCGGTTGGCCTGCGTATCCAGTTCGTGGGACGCGACGCCCAGGGCAAACGATGGGCTGTGAAACGTCGTGATCCCCACGCCCTTTTCCGCGTCGGATGTTTCCGCCACCTGCATCTGGTCGCCGCGATATGTCAGCAAATCGGCGAACCAGCCCGGCAGAATGCCGTCCCGGAGCCATTCGCGGAACGTGACGATCTCCGGCGGCGTCTCCCCGAATACGGAAGGCCGGTAAGCGCGGCTGTACGGCCCGGCCAGCCGTCCCGTCGGCGTGTGAATGTGGAGCGCGATGCTCAGGCCGAGGCGATAGAGCATGACTCGGGCGCGCATCCGGGTTTCCGCGTGCCGGACGAGCGTGGACAGGCTGTGCAGCACCCGGATTGCGATGTCGGCGTAGGGCGGGCTGTTAAATTCCGTCGGGATGCCGTTCTGATCGGTCAGGCGCATCCAGTCGAGCAGTTTGTCGTAGCCGCGCTGGGCGATGGCGGCATCCCCGAGAAGCTCGCCGCCCAGGCACGAGTTCGAGATGTCCTTGAGCACGATGTTCGTGTACGCCGGGTGCACGTCGAGCCGCCTGATCTCGTCCAGCCCAAGCCGGATGCTGGCCAGCATGTCCTGTTGTAAACTGGGCGAGAGGCGATCCTGATACTGGACCATGATAGGGATAAAGTTGAACAGGATGAACTGCACCGCATTCAGGTCTTCCACGGCCTCGTCTTCGCGCTCCCAGAAGAAATTCCCATAGTGCGGGTCGTCGGGGTGCGTCTCCTGGCAGGCGATCAGGGCGCGGATGGTCCGCTCGGCCTGCGCGAGGTCCTCTGGCGTCCCGTTCTCCACGAGCGCAGGCGCCCAGCGCACCGCCGGGATGATGGAATGGTAGGTCCGGCCATCCACGACGCGCGCGATCATGTTCGTGTCGGGATTGAAGCCGGCTGGCAGCGGGAGCGGTTGTGGCATGACTCTCCCCACATCGGAAGTGTGTGAACGTTACTATTTCGGCGGCTACTCGGCGTGCGTCGGCAGTGGATCACGCCACACGACGCGTGCGCCGTCCGGGACGATCAGGTCTTTCGGCGCGCGCAGGCAGTCCACGGTGATCTCTTGCTCCCCGTCCGCCGTGACACGCCATCCGATGCGCCCCAATCCCCACGCCGACGCGGTGACCGCGCCGAGCGGCGTTTCGAAGCGCAGCGGCGTGGCCCGGTCCAGCGGATTGACCGCCGTGTAGCTCGGCGCGCCCGGCCCATCGGCCAGCGCGATCAGCCACATGGGCTGCGGCTGCGTGTACAGCATCGCGCCCGACAGAGCGAGAGAGCCGGCGTCGCCCTGGACTGCCAGCGGCGAGGTCAGGTGCGGGGGCGCGTAGGCTTTTCCAGCGATCACGCGCCCGGCGGGCTGCGTCTTCCACAGGTCATAACGCAGCGCCAGCGAGTCGCCGCCGTTCGTGTACGATACCGTGCGCACGCACGCCGCATCGACCGTATCGGCGATGTGCGCGCCGCGAAGGTGGGCCAGAAACGCGGCTGCCGAGGGGTGCTCGCGGCGCTCGGCCACTTCGACCACGAAGCCCGCCCGCAGGTTGCCGCGCCAGAACGCGCCCTTTAGCGACGCATATTCCCAGAAGCGTATGGCGGCTCCCCGGTAGTTGTAGATGGCGAGCCACAGCTCTCCGAGCGGCCCACGCTCAAGCTGGATGGGCGCATCGCGGCGCAGGACGCTGGGTTGCAATGCCCGCACGCCGACATACACCCCACCATCCTCGACGATCAGCCAGTCGTCGGCGCTCAGGGATTGCCCAGATTCCGCCAGATCGACGGGCTGATCGTTGATCCAGACCCGCTCCAACGACGCGCCGGACTGAAACGCCACGACCGTCTTCAGCGAGAAAACTTCCTGCTGCTCCGGCATGAGCGCGTACAGCGCGATTGCCTTGTTGCGCTGCTGCACCCCGGCGAAGTGCCCGTGCTCATAGAAGTTGCCCGTCTTCGGGCGGTCCGGCGCAGGCCCCATGCTGCCCCAGTGGCGCTCGTTGACGACGTAGCGCGAATACATCATGCCCCAACCGCCCTGTTCCGACGGGCGTTTGTAGTGGAGCATGAGGTTGTTGGCCTCGTGCTCGATGTAGAAACAGTCCGTGCCGATGGCGTAGGTGCGGGACGCCGTGCCGAGCGCGTAACCGGGCGTGCAGTACGTCGTGAGGTCCAGGCCCTCGTCGCGGTTGGCCGTCTCGCGCACTTCGTAGGGCATCTTGTCGGCCTGGTGCGCCAGCCAGCCGATCAGGTAGTCCGGCGCACGGTAGTCCACGAGGGCCATCGCCAGCGTCATGAAGTTGCCGGGCGGCGCGTCGTCGCCGCCGTATGGCCCCGGCTGTTTGGCCCAGTCCAGGCCGGTTTCCAGCCACAGCGCATCCTTTGCCGCGCCCCGGCCCGTCGCCATCGTGTACCAGTAGGCGCGGGAATGCGGCCCGGCCATCTGCCCGGTGGGCTGGTGGATGTGGAGCGCAAGATGCAGCCAAAAGCGCTCCAGCATCAGCCGCGCCTGAAGGCGAATCGCCGGGCCGGGCGCGTACCGGTGGATGAGCGCCAGCCCGGAAAGCTGCCAGCCCAGGTAATCCGGGCTGTTGTACTCGTGCGGCGCGCCGTTGTTGACCGTAAAGTCCACCCAGGCTGCCCAGCGCGCCTTGCCGACGGCCAGGAAGTGTTCATCGTCCAGCCACGCGCCGCCGACCAGCAGCGCGAACAGCGAGACGATGTGAATGTTGCTGAACGTCGGCGCGACCTGCATCCGCTCTTCTTCTTCCAGGGCGAGCCGCACGCTCTCGCGGCAGCGCGCCTGCAGGTCGGCGGGCAGGCGGTGGCTGTGATCGACCAGCAACGGCAGCAGCCAGCGCAGCACGAACTGGATGGCGTTGAGGTCGCCGACTTCCGGGTCATCGGCCAGCCACGTCCAGTTGCCACGATGGGGATGGCCCGGTGTGGTTTCCTGCGAATCCAGGGCCGCGGCGACGATATGGGCCGCCTCGCGCCGCATGTCCGGGTCGCCGTTCGCCAGCAGGGCATATGCCAGCGGCAGCGAGCCGGCCTGCCAGTACGTTTTCAGAGTCGGGTCGCTGGCGGACGGCAGCGCGATGAGATGCCGCTGCGGGTCCAGCAGCGACCGCGCCGCCTCAAGCGACCGCGCGTGCAGCCGGGCCACGCGCTCGGCGTGCTCGGCGTCGGGCCGGGATGGTTGTTCGGTGGGCACTCCGCTCTCCTTCACGTGATTTCAGTTTCAGGGCGTTGAATGATGGTGTGCGGCAGCCTTATGCCCAGTAACCCCGCAGGTTGATCGTCTTGGCCTGCGTCATCTCCTCAATGCTGACGAGATAGCCTTCGCGCCCCAGGCCAGAGTGTTTGTAGCCGCCAAACGGGGCCGCGCCAAAGCGGAACAACCCGGCCCCGTTGATGGCGATGGACCCGGCTTCCAGGCGGCGCGCGACGGACATCGCCCGCGCCGTATCGCGCGAGAACACCGACGAGTTCAGGCCGTAGTGGCTCAGGTTCGCGATCTCGACCGCTTCGTCGTCGCTCTTGGCCTGGATCACGGGGATCACCGGCGCGAAAACTTCCATGTCGGACGCCACCGGGTTGTCGGCGGCGACGTCGACCAGGATCACGGGCTGCAAGAAGTTGCCCACTGCCACACCGCTGCCGCATAGAAGGGTTGCGCCGCCGTCCAGAATGGCCTTCAGTTGCTGGTTGACGCGCGCCGCCGCCGTCGCGTTGATGAGCGGCCCCACGTTTGTGGTGGGCGACTGCGGATCCCCGATGGTCAGGGCGCTGACGCGGTCCGCCAGCATCTCGATCAGCGTCGAGGACACGGCCCGGGACGCAATGACTCGCTTCGTCGCGCAGCAGCACTGCCCGTTGACCAGCGTGCGGCTGAACAGGATGGAATCAACCGCCAGCCCCAGGTCGGCGTCGTCGAGCACAATCGCGGAGTCGTTGCCGCCCAGTTCGAGGTACGTCGGCGTCAGGAACCGGGCGCGGCGGCTGGCGATGTCCAGCCCGGCGGCGGTGCTGCCCGTGAAGGTGATGGCGTCCACGTCCGATTCGACCAGGGCGCGGCCTGTGTCGCGGTCGCCGGTGACGATCTGGAGCACGTCGTCGCCGATGCCCGCCTGGCGGGCGAGTTCCGCCACTCTGAGGATCGCCAGCGGCGCATCTTCCGACGGCTTGAGCACAACCGTGTTCCCGACGGCCAGCGACGGCCCGACCTTGTGCGCGAACAGGTCGAGCGGGAAGTTAAACGGCAGGATCACGCCCACCACGCCGAGCGGCTCGCGCGCGATGAACAGCAGATCACGCTCGAAGCCGGGCTGGGCGTCGCCGGGCAGCATGCGCCATGTCGCGTGCAGCGTCTGGTTGGCGTAGCCTTCCAGCAACATGGCGCACGCGCCAACTTCGTCCCGCGCTTCGCCAATGACCTTGCCCACTTCCATGCTCATCAGCGGGGCAAGCTCGTCAACGTGCTCGCGCACCAGCGCCGCCAGCGTGCGGATGCGCTGTACGCGCTCGTGCAGGGGGACCGCCTTCCAGGTACGGGTGGCCTGTTTGGCGCGGGCGACGGCCTGGTGAATGTCGTCGGCGGATGCGCAGGGCACGGTATCGATGACCTGATTGGTTGCGGGATTGAGTACCGCCATCGTGTCGGTGTTCATGGGAAACCTCGTCCTTGCTCTTGCAGCCTGACTTTTCGCAGTCGCCCGCGACCGGCTTGACGATAGACCGGGCACGGAGTATAGTTGACTTCGGAGATTAGATCGATCTAAAGCCTAACGCACTCGGACCGGAAAGTCAACTGGCCGGGAGCGCTTTCGGAGCGAATAACCCGGCGGACCGCCTGCGGTACAGGCTTCGTGAAAAGAACATCATGCACATCAAGTTGGACCTTGAGCCTCAACATCTGCTCGCGGCGATCAACACCCTGGTCGACCTGGCCGCGCCAAAGGTGCTCGCCGTACACGAGCGCTGGGATCACGGGCGCGGCTCGCCGGTCATCACCATCAACGGCGAGTACACGTCGCGCACCTGGACCGACTGGACGCTTGGATTCTTCATCGGCCAGGCCATTCTGCTCTATGATCTGGCCGACGACCCGCGCCTGCTCGCCGTGGGCCGCGAGCGCACCTTTGAATGGATGACCACCCACCTGTCGCATACGGGCGTGCACGATCACGGCTTCAACATCGTGTCCACCTATGGCAATCTGCGGCGGCTGATGTGCGAGCGGCGTATCGCGTTCAGCCCGCACGAGCTGGGCGTGTGCGAG
>JADZBY010000430.1 GCA_020851855.1 Anaerolineae bacterium | reverse complement strand
TGCCTCGCCAGCGTGAATGTCTTGCACCGGAGCAGACGAAATCCTATGGCGGACCAGACCAGCGGCGTGATCGTGGCCTTTCAGGGTGTGCCGGGCGCGTATTCCGAAGAAGCGGTGCGCCAACAGTACGGCGACGGCGTACAAACCCTGCCCTGCGCCTCGTTTGCCGACGTATTTCAGGCCGTCGAGACGAACCGCGCTACGTATGGCGTGCTGGCCGTCGAAAACTCGGTGGCGGGCACGGTGGCGACGGCCTACGAGCTGCTGCTCGAACACGATCTGCGCATCCAGGCGGAGATCATCCTGCGCGTGCGGCACGCCCTGCTCGCACCCGCTGGCACGCGGCTGGCCGATGTGAAGCAGGCGCGCTCCCACCCGCAAGCGCTGGCCCAGTGCGAGCGTTATCTCGCCCGGCGCGGCATTGCGCCCATCGTGCACTTCGACACGGCGGGCAGCGCCCGCGATCTGGCCGCCGAGCCGGAGCCGAACACCGCCTGCATCGCCAGCGCGCTGGCGGGCACGCTGTACGGGTTGGAGCAATTAGAGTATGGCATCGAGGACGATCCGAACAACTTCACGCGCTTCTTCGCCCTGGGCCACACCGATCCCGCGCCCGGCCCGAAAAACAAAACGTCGGTGGTGTTCGCCGTGCGCGACCAGCCCGGCGCTCTGTATGCGGCGCTCGGTGAGTTCGCGACGCGCGGCATCAACCTGACCAAGATCGAGTCGAAACCGCGCCGCAACCGGCCCTGGCAATACAACTTCTATCTCGACTTCGACGGGCATTTTAAGCAGCCGGATTGTGAGGCAGCGCTGGTCGATCTGCTGCGGCGGGCGGCGTTCCTCAAGGTGCTCGGCTCGTATCCCGCCGCCGACAAGTCGGTCGATGCGGCGGTGAGCGGAGAGCGGTGAGGCCATCGTAGGGTCGTAGGGCGCGCGGCGGCGCGCCGTTTGGCCCATGCGTTATAATGCGCGCCTTGTCCAGGTCTTACAAGGTGTGTGGGAATGCGTGTTTCGCCGCTGGCTTTCCTCGTCCTGATCCTTGTCGTTGCGCTGCTCACGGCGGGCGGCGCGGTGGCTGTGTATCTCGGTGTGCGGCAGCTCGTCGTCGAGTCGCCCATCGATCTGCCGCCGCCGCCGCAGGTGAACGGCAGCGGAGCCGCCAATGCGAACTCACCGCGCGCCACGCCTGTGCCGCTCGTTGGGCAGGCGACGGCCACGCCCACCCACGCGCCAAACGAGACGCCAGAGCCAGGTGAAACGCCCGCATCGCCTGTGAACGACGGCCAAACCGACGCCCAGCCCGGCGCGCTGTCGGCATGGTCCAGCCCGACGCGCTTCACCGTGCTGCTGCTCGGCATCGACCAGCGCCCGCAGGAAGAAGGCCCCTTCCGCACCGATACGATCATCGTGCTATCCATCGACCCGGTGCGCAAACGGGCCGCCATGTTGTCCATCCCACGCGACGTGTACGTGCCCATTCCCGGCTACGAGGGCACGAACTACTCGCCCAACCGTATCAACACGGCGAATTACATCGGTGACCTGACTGAATACCCCGGCGGCGGCCCGGCGCTTGCCAAGCGCGCTGTGCAGGCCCTGATCGGCATCCCCATCGACCGCTACGTGCTGGTCAACTTCGAGGCGTTCCGCATCATCATCGACGCGCTCGGCCCGGTCGAGGTCTGCCCGCAAGAGCGCATCTTCGACGACAACTATCCGGACACGGACACCTACGGCGTGATCACCGTTGAGTTTCAGCCTGGCTGCCAGGAATTGGACGCCACGCGCCTGCTCCAGTATGCCCGTGTGCGCCACAACGCCGGGGATGACTTTGGCCGCGCGCTGCGCCAGCAGGAAGTCATCCGCGCCGTCAAAGACAAGGCGCTGAGCCTGGGCGGCGTCTCGGCGCTGATCGGGCAGGCGGGCGCGGTCTGGGATGCGCTGCGCGACAATCTGCGCACCGACCTGACCTTTGACGAGATCGTTCAGCTTGCCTCGCTGGGCGAAGGCATCGGGGACATCGACTCGGCAGTGCTGTCCATCCGGGCCGACAACAAGGGCGAGCTGCTGCCCTCGCAGTTGCCCAGCGGTGAGGACGTGCTGACGCCGGTCTACGAGGCGGTCTATGATCTCGTCGTGCGCCTGTTCGACTCTGGAACAGGCGGCCAGGGCGATCCACGCGCCTCGGATGAAAACGCCTCGATCTCGGTCCTGAACGGCGCGGGCATCGACGGGCTGGCCGGCACGACGGCGGACCGACTGCGCGCGGTCGGCTTCAACGTGGTCAACGTGGCGAATGCCGAGGGCGTCGGGCTGTACGGTTCCAGCGAGATTCGAGTGTACAGCAGCAAGTTCAGCACGGCGCGCTTTTTGGCCGAGACGCTTGGGCTGGACAGCGTGCTCATTCAGGCCGCACAAAACGGCCCACCCGGCGTGGACATCGAATTAATCGTGGGCCGCGATCTGGCCGGGCAGTAGATGTAGCGGGCGGAATAACGGCGGGCGCGTCGCGACGCGCCCCTACACGACTCATGGCTGTAGGGGCGGCTCGCGAGCCGCCCGGCCCGTTTCGCCCAGACCGGGCAATAGATGCGGCGGGCGGCATGGCGGCGGGCGCGTCGCGACGCGCCCCTA
>JADZBY010000429.1 GCA_020851855.1 Anaerolineae bacterium | reverse complement strand
TCCCTACGGCGTGCTGCGTAGGGACAACGCCTGCGTTGTCCGCCGCCCAGGGGTATTCTGCCCTTCGCACGGCAACCCCAGGCGGACGAGGCAGGCCTCGTCCCTACGGCGTGCTGTGTAGGGACAACGCCTGCGTTGTCCGCCGCCCAGGGGTATTCTGCCCTTCATACGGCAACCCCAGGCGGACGAGGCAGGCCTCGTCCCTACGGCGTGCTGCGTAGGGACAACGCCTGCGTTGTCCGCCGCCCAGGGGTATTCTGCCCTTCGCACGGCAACCCCAGGCGGACGAGGCAGGCCTCGTCCCTATGGCGTGCTGCGTAAGGACAACGCCTGCGTTGTCCGCCGCCTCACGGAGCCATTCCGTCACGGGATTGTGCGCTTGGGCTTCTCCATGAACGTGTCCTGCTCGCCGTACCAGTCGCGGCGACGGCGGCCCGGCACGATGAAGCTGAGGATATAGAGCGCTACGACCACAACGCCCGCCAGCGCGGCGACGGTGAGCATCCCGCCGCTGAACTGGCCCAGCCCGTTCTGGAGCACCTGGGCGATGGCGGCGCTGAACTCCGGGCTGACGGGCGCATTGTTCACACGGATTTCCTGCATGGCCGCGCCGATGGGCAGCACGAGCGGGCTGATCAGCAGCGCAAACACGGCGAGCAAAGCTACCGGCACGAACAGCGCGCCGGACAGCCAGCGCAATACGCCGCGTGGACTGGTCCCGCCCAGCAGCCCGATCACCACCCAGACCAGCACGGCCACGCCGAACAGGAGCGCCAGCGCGCCGCCCAGGCCGAGAGAAGCGAGGTTCAACCCCCCGTCGAGCGACCCGACGTCGGTCAGATCGACCCGGAGCGTGTCCCCAACAACCATCTCATCGGGCAGGTTGGTGACCGCGCCGGGCAATGCCGCCGCCACCTGATCGGCAAGCTGCGCCGGAGCAGCCCCTTGCGGCAGACAGGTGGGCAGCGGCGTGCTACCCGCCGCCGGAGATTTGGCGCTGCACGGCGGCAGATTGTTCGCATAGGCGCTGGCGAAGGCGCTCGCGCCTGCTCCACTCAGCGCGGCCTTGATGGGCCGGATGTCCACCGTCGGCGTGATGGTCTGCGCTCGGCCTTCCAGCGCGTCAAAGATGTTCGTGATCAGCGCCTGGGCCTGATCGCGCAGGTATTCCGGCGTCAGGACGGCCTGCAGGCCCGCACCGAGCGCGGCGGTGGGCAGCCCGGCGAAGCTGGAGCCGCGCGCCTGGCTCAGATACGTCGGGACCTGCTCCTCAAGCAGCGCTTGATACAGCCGCTCGTCGTTGAGCAGGTTGCGGTAGAAGTCCGGGTTGAGCGCCCAGGTTCCCACCGACGCGGCAAACAGCGCGCACAGGCCGATGGGCGCAAACACAAAGAGGATCAGCATAAACGCGAAAAACTTCCGCATCGTTTTCTCCTGGTTGGCGATTGCAGCCGCGCCCCGATGACGTTCATTATCCTCTAACGCGCCTGCGCCGGGAAAGTTGCAGCCTGTTCCGGCCCCGGGGTGGACGCATCAGAACATCCTCGCCCCCGTGCCCGCTCCATGCCGACTGGGACGGCAGCACGCAGAGGGGAAATCGCCCGCGCGACACTCCCGCATCTCTCCTCTCCACGCGGAGTACCGCGTAGCGAGGGGTCGGGGGTGAGGCTCTCGTCACTCCCCCGCATCGGGCGAGCCATAAGCGCGGATCATCAGGTTGCTCATCAGCCCGGCAACGTAGCCCACCGCCGAAATGGCCCGGCCATAGCGCATCCGCGTCGGGCCGATCACCACCAGGCTGCCCAACGCCTGACCACGCACGCCGTAGCGGCTCAGGACCAGCCCCAGATGCCGCACCTCGTCCCAGCGCCCATCGCCCGCGATGATAACCGCCACCTGCCCGATGCTGTGGTTCAGCGCGTCGCTGAGAATGTGCTGGAGCGCCGAGCGCTCTTCCATGACCCGCAATACCTGACGCGCGCCTTCCTGCTCGCGGAACTCCGGCAGCACGTCGCTCAGCCCGTCGTGGTACACGATCTGGCCGGGGCCGCTATCCACGTCGCTCATCGCATCGGCGGCGACTTCGAGAATCTCACGATCCAGCTCGTTGCCCATCGTGCGCGCTTTGGTGCGCACCAGCTCCCCCGTCAGGCCGGCGCAGACTCCGTTCAGGCGGTTGGCGATGGCCGTCAGCGACTCCTGGGGCAGCGCTTCGGCCAGCGTGAGCACCTGCTGGCGCACGTAACCGCTCTGTAAGACGAGGACCATCATCACAATCGGGCCGTGGGTCGAGATGAGCGCCAGGTGCTTGTACTGGCTGTTCATGGCCGTGGGCGACGTGACCAGCGCCGCCCCGCGCGCTGCCTCGGCCAGCGTGGACGCCGCCAGCGGCAGCCAGCTTTCCGGATCGCCGTGCACCTCGTCAAAGCGGCGGGCGATGCTCTCCTTTTCTTCGGCGGGCAGCTCACGATCCTGCTCGTTGAGCAAGCGCCGCACGAAGTAACGGTAACCTTTGGCCGTCGGCACGCGGCCCGCCGACGTGTGCGGCGCAGAGAGCAGGCCAAGCTCTTCCAGGCGCGCCATCTCGTTGCGCACCGTGGCGCTGCTCACGTTTTCCAGGTACGTCTCGGCCAGGAACTTGCTGCCCACCGGCTCCGGATCAGGCCGGCTGGAATACTCGCGCACGATGAGCGACAGGATTCGTTCCTGGCGTTCGGTAAGTTCTGGCAGATCTGCCGCGTCTGTTTCCATAGTGGACCATCCCGCTCACTACGGGCGACTGAACCGTACTGTAAGCAACGTTTGGCGTTCGTTTCGGGTGGGCGTGTGGGCTGCTACAATATCCGCATCATACCATTCGCACCAGGCAGCGTCAACGCCGGTGCAAAGCGAGAAGGAGCCGTCTTCTACACATGGGCAAGCATACCTTTGAGGTGAGCGACAGCACTTTCCAGCGCGACGTCCTGGATTCAGAGACTCCGGTGCTGGTGGATTTCTGGGCAGAGTGGTGCGGCCCGTGCCGGATGATTGCGCCACACGTCGACGCCGTCGCCGAAAAGTACGAAGGGCGGCTGAAGGTCGCCAAGCTGGACGTGGACTACAACCCGAACACGCCCGGCAACTACGATATCCAGGGCATCCCGACGCTGATCGTGTTCAAGGGCGGCGCGCCGGTTCACCGCATTGTCGGCTACCGTGACGCCGGACGCCTGGAGCAGGAAGTCGTGCGCTACCTCGAGCCGGAGCCGGCCAAGTAACGAGCGAATACCCGGATGTGACAGGCCTTCTCCCGATTGTGTAGGGACGAGGCCTGCCTCGTACGCTCTCCTCTCCCCTCTCCCCTCTCCCGGTGGGCGAGCGGGCAAGAACCAAGACGCGCAAAAGGAACAGGCCCTGGTCGCCATCGGACCAGGGCCTGTTCCGTTGATAGGCAACGTCCGCAGCGCTACCGGGCCGATTCACGCTCCGATTCGGGCGTGAGCGGCAGCGTGAACGAGAACGTCGTGCCCTTGCCGAGCTGGCTTTCCACCCACACCCGGCCCCCGTGCGCCTCGATCAGACCGCGTGTCAGCGACATGCCCAGGCCCGTGCCCGGCTGTGAACTGGCTTCGGGATTGCTGCTCCGCCAGTACGGCTTGAACATGCTGCGCAGGTCGTCTTCGCTCAGGCCGATGCCCGTGTCGGACACCGAGCACTGCACCACTTCCGGCGCGCCGTCCGGGTCCCAGCGGTTCGGCGCGTGCGCCGCGCGAATCGTGATCGTGCCACGATTGGGCGTGTACTTGTTCGCGTTGCTCAGGAAGTTGGTCATGATCTGGATCAGGCGGTTTTCGTCGCCCCACACGCGCGGCAAATCATCCGGCACGTCGAGCACGATCTGCTGCTCTTTTTCGTCAAAGGCGCGCTGCTGCGGGCGCACCGATTCCAGGATCACGTGGTTGAAATTGACCGCGTCGCGCCGGATCTTCAGGTTGCCGGTTTCCTGCGCCGTGATGTCGCGCAGGTCTTCCAGGAGCTGCTGGACGCGCACCGAGTTGCGCCGAATCGTGGACAGGAACTCGGACTGGCGCTCGCTCAGCCCGCCCGCCATGCCGCCCAGAAGCACCTCGGCATAACCCTTGATTGACGTGATGGGTTGTTTTAGCTCGTGCGCCACGATGCTCACGAACTTGATACGCGCCTGGTTGGCCTCGCCCAGCCGGGCAAAAAGCTGGGCGTTGGAGATCGCCGTGTTGGCGTGCTCGGCAAGGGCCTGGATGTGCTCCGCCGTCATCGAGCTGAACATCTCGGCCACTGTGCTCTCCAGCAGCAGCGCCCCGGTGACCTGCTCGCCGGTGACGAGCGGCACACACAACTGGTTCTGAGAACTGGGCAGCACGGACAGCGCGTCAAACTCCGGATCGTTGCCCGATTTGCGGTACGTTAGCTCGGCGACGCCCGTTTGCAGCGTGCGCGCCAGCACGCCCTTATCCAGCGGGAACACATCGCCGGTCGAAAGCACGCTCTCCGGATAACCCGCCGAGCCGACCACGCGGAAACCGGGCGGATCGTCCGTCACCAGGAACAGCGCCCCGGCGTCAGCGTCGCTCTCACGGATGGCGTTGTCCACCGTCAGGTCGACCACGCGCTGCAGATCGAGCGTGCGGTTCAATTCCTGGTCGATGCGCTGCATGTTGAACAACTGGCGGACGCGCTCGGCAAGCGCCTCGTCCGTCAGGCGGAACAGGTTCGCGTTTTCGATGGCGATGGCAGCTTGGCTGGCAAAGGCGGTGAGCAAGTTCGCGTCGTCTTCTTCAAAAGCCGCGCCGCCCTGCTTGTTGATGACTTCCAGCACGCCGATTACGCGCCCGCGTGCATTGAGCGGCACAGCAAGGATCGCGTCCGTCCGGAAGGGCGCACCGTCGATGATCATCTCGCCGTACCAGCGTGGATCATGGCTGGCGTCGTTGACGATCAGATGCCGCCCGGTCATGACCACCATGCCGACGATGCCGCTGCCCTGCGGGAGCCGCGTCCCGACGAGCGATTGGCCCGCGCCGCCCACCGCATAGCGGAACACCAGATCGCCGGTCGTCTCGTCCACCAGCAGCAGACTGCCGGCCTCGCCGTTCAGAATCTCGACCGCCGACTCGGTGATGCGCTGCAACAGCGCGTCCAGGTCTTCGAAGAGCGTGCCCAGGTTCGAGCTGATGTCGTTGAGGATGGTCATCCGGCGCGCCAGCTCTGCCGTCTCGTTGTAGAGGCGCGTCTTGTAGATGGCCGTCGCCGCCAGGTCCGCGATGCTCCACAGGATGCGCGTCTGGTCGTCGTTGTAGGTCATCGTCGGGTCGGTGGTGGCCACCACCAGGCAGCCGAGCGTCTGGCGGTCCGTGGCGTTGAGTGGGATGCCCAGCCAGCCGCGTAGGCTCATGTGCTCGACGCGGTTCGTGCTGTCCCGGCGCTGCATATCCCGCACGTAGTTGTCGGTGCGCACCGGCTGCTGAGAGCGCACCACCTCGCTCATCAGGTCACGACCCATCGGCCAGCGCAGCCCTTCTTTCTCCGGGACGCGCTCGCGGTTTTCCTGGAAAAAGGCATACGTCAATTCTTCGGTCTTCGGGTCGCGTAAGGCGATGTAGAAGAACGGCGCATCGACGACTTTGTTCACCTGCGCGTACACAAATTCGAGCAGGATATCGAAGTCCATCGCGATGTTGAGCGCCTGGGCGACCTGCACCAGCACCTGAAGCTCACGCTCGTTGCGCTGTGATTCGAGCACGACGAGCGCCCGCTCGAACGCCGCCGCCGACTGGTTCGCCATGCCTTCCAGGAAACGCAGGTCCTCGTGCGTGTACGGCGTGCGGTCCACGCGCGGCCCGATGGCCATGAAGCCGTTCAGCCGGCGCACACTGCGCAACCGGACGAGCACCGGCGTGTTCAGGACGGCCAGCCGGGCGCGGTCCGCGCCAAGCTCGTTGGGCTGGATGTTGGCGCGCTCCATATCCAGCACGGTCTGCGATGTTTCCAGCAGCGTGAGCAGCCCACCGCCCGGCTTGAAGCGCAGATCGGTCTGTGCGTTGCCCGTTCCGGGGTCGGGCGCTGCCTCAAAATCGCCGGAGATCGGGTTGCGCAGGAAGGTGAACACGTACTGCGGCTTGAGCGTCTCGGCCAGTTCCGATTTGACCAGCCGCACCACGTCCGTCGACTCAATCGTCGTGGTCAGGGCGCTGGCGAAACGCTCCAGGCGGCGCTCGTACAAACGGCGCTGCTTGAAAAACGTCTGCTCGACAATCTGTTCCAGCCGGATGCGCAACGGCATGAACAGCACGGCCACCAGGAACAGCGTCAGGCCGATCAGCAGCGGGTTGTTGGGCTGAAGCACGCCCGCCGTCAGCGCGTAGGCCGCGCCGGTGAGCAGGAGATAGCCCAGCACGAGCATGACGCCCATCACGCCCAGGATCAGCGTCTCACTCAGCACGCGGTCCGTGTTCAGCGAGCGCTGCTGGAACAGGGCATACGTCAGGCCCAGTGGGAAGAGCACCATCGGGATTTGCAGGTAGACGGTCGAGAAGCTGACTCCGGCAGTGCCCTGCGCGCGCTCGATGGCGTTGGTGATCAGCCAGATCACGCCCGGCAGCAGCGGCACGAGCGCGCTCAGCAGCACGATGGACGACTGTTCGCGCGCCAGGGACGACGTGGCGCGGTTACGGCGGGCGAACATGCTGCCCACCAGAAACGCCGCGCCCACAATGGCGAAGACCGTCACCAGTGTGATGCTCAGGTCGGGCTGGTGAAAGGCCGCTTGCACTACGAAGTAGATGGCGAACAGGCCCAGCGGCAGGAACATGAACACCGGACGCAGCCACGAATAACGCCGCGCCACGGCCAGCGGATACGGGAAGTGCATGCCCAGGTGCACGAGCAGGCCGGCCAGCACGCACAACGCGAAGGCCAGTAGCGTCTGCATCTGGTATGTCGTGTTCACCTCGAAGCGGGCCACAAACACCGCCGCGCCCGCCATGCACAGGATCGTGACCGTGCGCGCCGCCGCCTGGTGTCGCCGCTGGACGTACAGCCACGCGCCCAGGGCGAATGCGATCAGGGCGCACACGTAACCGATGCCGAAGTGCCCCAGGAAATCCGCGAGCGGAATCTGCATCAGGTTGAAGCGGAACGTGCACAACGCGCCGTCCGGGCCGGGCGCAGCGCATTCGGCGGGCGCTTCCGCGCCGAGCTTTGACGCGGGCCGCAGCGCTTCGACGACGACCGGGTCGCCAAACGGGCGCGTGGCGAGGTACTGGCTCAGCCGCTCGCCGCTCGATGCGCTGCCGTCCAGGGTCAGGCTGCCGACGCGGGTCAGGCGGTCATCCTGCTGCAAACCGGCGGCAAGCCCTGCCCAGGGCGCATCGACCAGCGAGCGCGTGCCGAGCAGCGCGCCGTTGGTATATGTGAATGCGCCCAGAAACGGCTGGTTATACCAGCGCACCGCCAGCGTCAGCCCGTGCAGCAGCACGACCACCGCCGCGACGATGGACAGCAGAGCCAGGAACGTACTGGCCTTGTCGAGGGCTGTTTGCCGGAGAGTAGTTGGCCGGACGGCGCCCACGTCCGTCGAGGCACTCGCTGCAACGCTCATGGCCAGACCTGCCGCCCCGCCCCACGAGTGCGGGGCATTGCACCCATCCTGATGGGCCTAATATTACACCGGGACACGATCAAAGCACAACCGCCCGGCGCACCCCGCCCGCATCTATTACAGAAATGTAACGCCGATCATCCCCTTCGAGTTCATTGACTCGGCTTTTGAATGCCAATATAATGAAAGCATTCGAAAGTGCTCAGAAGCGATCCTCGACTATGGGTGTGCCACGTGATATGTACCTTGAGGAGCGCCGCCAACAGGTGCTCCAGCGGGTACGCGACAAGGGCCGGGCCTCGGTTGCGCAGCTCAGCGAGGAATTTGGAGTCTCCGAAGTCACCATCCGCAACGACCTGCAGGCCCTGGCCGAGCGCAACCTGATCGTGCGCACGCACGGCGGCGCGGTCCCCTCGACGGATGGGCTGTACGAGCTGGCCCTCGCCATGCGCCTTCAGCAACAGGTCCAGGAAAAGAGCCGTATCGGGGAAGCGGGCGCGAATCTCGTCGACAACGGCGACGCGATCATGCTCGACAGCAGCAGCACGGCGCTGGCCATCGCCCGCCATCTCAAGAAACACCGCCACCTGACCATTGTCACCAACAGCCTCGCCGTCGCCCAGGAAATGCTCGACGCGCCCGGCGTGACGGTGGTCATGGCCGGTGGCCGCGTCCGGCGCGATACGGCCTCGCTGGTCGGCGGCGGCGGCCTGGACATCCTGCGCAAGTTCAACATTCAAAAGGGATTCTTCGGCGCGCACGGCATCACCGTCCAGGACGGCCTGACCGACGTCAGCGCGGACGAGGCCACTGTGAAGCGCCGCTGGGTGGGCATGTGCCGGCAGGTGATCGCCGTGCTCGACGCGACGAAATGGGGCAAGGTCGGCCTGCTGTCGTTCGCCCCGTTGGAGCAGGTCAGCGCCGTCATCAGCGACGGCGACGCGCCCGCCGACCTCGTGGACGAGATTCGATCCTACGGAGTCAATATCATTCTGGTCTGAAATTTCCAGGAGAAAAGGTATTCGATGGCAACCGCAGTGGTCATGCCCAAACTGGGCAACAGCGTGGAAACCTCGCTCATCGCCAGCTGGAAGAAGAAGCCGGGCGATACCGTCGCGGTTGGCGAGACGCTGTGCGAAGTCGAGACGGACAAGGCGACGATGGAAGTAGAAAGCCCCGTCGCGGGAACGGTGCTGGCGCTGTTCTTCAAGGCGGGCGACGACGTGCCGGTCATGACCAATATCGCCGCCATCGGCCAGCCCGGCGAGAATTTCGATGAGCTGTGGCCGGAAGGCGCGGCCAAACCGGCTGCTTCGGCTGCTCCGGCCAGCCAGCCTGCCCCGGCGGCGCAGCCCACCGTCGCCGCCCACGCCGGGAACGGCCATGAAGGCGCACGCGCTGCCGCTGCGGCGGCTCCGGAAGCCACCGGCAGCCTGTTGCCCACCCAAGCGCCGGGCATCTCGCCCCGCGCCCGCAATCTGGCGAAAAACAAGGGCCTGGACCTGTCCGGCGTGACGGGGACCGGCCCCGGTGGGCGCATCATCGAGCGTGACGTGCAGGCCGCGTTGGCCGCCGCGCCAAAGCTCACGCCGCTGGCCAGGTCCATGCTCAGCAGGGGCGAATTTGTCGCGCCAGCGCAGGGCAGCGGCCCCGGTGGGCGCATCATGAGCAAAGACTTGCTCGCCCCGGCGGCGTCCGCGCCTGCGCCGGTCGCC
>JADZBY010000428.1 GCA_020851855.1 Anaerolineae bacterium | reverse complement strand
GGCGCGACCTGGACTTCGTACCCCTGCCCGCTGAAGTAGATGCGCAGCATGTTGGAGATGTCGAAGTCGTCTTCCACTACCAGGATGCGTCCCTTGCTCACAGCGTACCTCCACCGGGCGTGCGGGGCAGAAAAAGAGTGTGAAGAATGAATAACGGGTCAACGAACATTGTAGTTGTCAATTCTACTCGCCTTCCGCGCTGGATTCAACCGGGCAGGCGGCCAGCCTCACCCTCGCCCCGTCTCGCAGGCGTCCAGCCACAGGCCGCGAGCGACAGGCGGACAACGCCGGCGTTGTCCCTACGATAGATGGCGTAGAGACGAGGCCTGCCTCGTCCGCACCGCCTATCGCCCCTCGCCATGAAGGAGAAGGGGCCAGGGTGAGGCATTTTCCCGCGGCCTACCCACTCACGCCTGCGCCGGACGCCACGTCTTGATGCGGGCCTGGGCGCGCTCGCGGATGCCGGCCACGTGCGCCTCGTCCACCGCCAGATCGAAGCACCGGAAGCCGCCCACGCGGAAGCCATGCCGCGTGCAGATTTCCCCGATCTCCAGCGCTTGTTCGACGGTCAGGTCGCGCCCGACGGTGTAATCCTCGTAGCGCCCTTCCATAGCCAGCGCCATCGTCTCCGCCATACACGCAAAGGCCATCTTCGGCGGGAATCCGAAATTGAAATGAAAATCGACCGGGCCGGGCACTTCGACCATGCCGCCCTCGATGACCAGCACATCGTCGCGCGCCTTCACCACCTCGGCGGACACGTCGCGCGGGCGCGCCACGTCCAGGATGACCGCGCCGGGCTTCAGGTGTTGCGGCTGGATCAGCGCCTCTACCGCGCTCGACACGGTCAGGATCACGTCCGCGCCGTAGATCGTGGCGATGTCCGTCGACGTCTCCACCTTCGCGCGTTTGCCCTCGCACTTCTCGCGCACGGCGTTCAGCGCGTCGGGCCGCCGTCCGATCAGGATCAACCGCCCGGCGTCGCTTGCCAACATCTGCGCACATACGCTGCCAATCGCGCCCGTCGCGCCCACGATGGCGGCGGTGGCGTTGGCCAGCCGGATGCCCATCTCGTCGGCGGCGCGGCGGATGCTCTCCACGGCGATGTAGATCGTGTAGCTGTCGCCCGTGGTGACGGGCATCTCCAGCCGCTCCGCGATGGTGATCCCTGCATCCCCGACGACCGACGTGAATGCGCCCAGGCCCAGGATGCGCGCGCCGAGTTTCTCCGCCTTTTTGCCGCAGGCGACGATCTTGTTATAGACGTGCTCGACGGGCAATTCCAGCATCCGGCGTGGCGTAAACGGGCAGGCGATGAACCAGCCGCGCACTTCTTTGCCTGTAGAAACGGAGCGCGCGCCGTCGATCTGAGAGATGTACACCGGCGGAAAGTAGGCGGACAGGAAGTCAACCTGCCCTTCGGTGAGCATCCGGCCCAGCCACGGCCATTTGCGGCTCACGTCGCGTTTGGGGTGGATGGGATGGATGATGAACCCGAAGGTGTCGGGCATGGGATTCAGGCTGGCTTGTACCTCGGCGGGCATGATCGGGAGTCTCTTCTCTTCTATCCTTCCCACGGTTCGAGCAGATCGCGCTCGTCGGCGACGCGGCGCGGGTATTTCTGTTTGTGCAGCCGCGCGACTTCCGGGCGCAGATCGTGGTGATCGCTTTCCTCAAAGCTGATGTTCTTGCGGATCACGCGCCGATCCGGCTTGGCGACCAGCACCACGTCCGACTCGATCATGCGCGCCGGGTAGATGACCATGCCGGAGCCGATACGGCAGTTGTGCCCGACGCAGCTTCCCAGCACCGGCTGCCCGACCTTCTCGCGCTTGCCGTCGTTCGTCTCCACGTCGATGGGCTTGGGCAGCAGGTTGTAGTCGGTGAAGGTCGAGCCGGCCCCGATGAAGCTGCCGCGCCCGATCACGCACATTTGCAGGCACGTGTTCTGCGCGACGATGCAGTGCTCCATGAGCACAGTCAGGTATAGCGAGGCGCGGAACGGGATGAAACAGCCATCGCCGATCACGCTCAGCATCAGCTGCGATCCCTGGTCGATGTTCACGTTGTTGCCGATGTAGCAGTTCTGGATGACGACGCCTGCGCCTATGGTGCAGTTTTCCCCGATATAGGCCGGCCCCTGGATGACCGCCGTCGGGTTGATGCTCGTATTCTTGCCGATATGCACCAATTCTGAGCAGGACAACAGCTGCGTTTGCTCGATGAGCGCGCGCAAGAGGATGCGCAGCAGGTAGAAGTTGCTGTGCTGCGTGCGCCACTCGAAGCGGTGGCCGATGGAGAAGATGCCCATCGGCACGTTGGCGAAAAAGACGTGCACCCAGTGCTCGATGGACAGCATGGAGCGCTTCGTGACATAGTGGACGAGGTCGCCCCGGTTGGACATGTAGTCCGGCACGGAATAGTAGCCGTACTCCGCCCAGCCGCTGTCGATGAAGAGCGGCGTCACGGGCAGCGCCGGATCATAGCCGTTGGGAAAGTACCACAGATCGACCTCGTAGTGGTCCACGTCGTCGCGGCCACGCCCGTTGCGGCGCGGGATGGTATCGTGCGCCTTGTACACCGCCTTGACGCGGCGCGAGAGCGGCGCGGCGTACGCCATGAACGCCTTGTCGTCGGGCCGGAAGGCAGCGCGCACCGGCTGGCCCGCGCGCTGCGCCTGCCGCATGAACTCGTCGGTATACGCCTGGTCAAAATACAGGCTGTCGCTGTGGATCAGGCACGGCTCCGGCAGGCGCGGCGTCTGTTCCAGCGCCTCGACCGGTATCTCCGTCTCACAATACGCCGCCAGAACATCGCGCTGCGCCAGCCACAGCGGTTTGTTCAGCACGTTCAGCTCGCGGGCGGGCTGGTTGAAGGGCGCAATGTGCTGTGTGTCCTGGATGACGTACTTCTTGATCTTACCCATAGCGCCCGATTGTGGTTATCATCGTCTATTCGGTCGAACCCGAACCTGTCTTGTTGCACCATTGTATACCACTTGCCCCTCAAGGGATACTTGGGTGCGTGGGAGAGAATCCGCACCGCGTGCGCCTTCTCCGTGTTCTAGTGTGTATTGTCGCCTGTGAAGTGTGCGCTGCGTATCTTGAACGTGTATCAATCGGATGAAAACGCGATGACTGACCCGTTTAGCCCATATGCGAATGCCCTGCTGACGGACCTGTACCAGCTCACCATGCTCTCGGCCTATTTCAAGACCGGGCAGCACCGGCGTAAAGTCGCCTTCGAATACTTCTACCGCACCGCGCCCTTCGGGGGCCTGTACGCGGTCTTCGTTGGCCTGCACGCCGTCATCGACTATCTGCAACGCCTGCGCTTCACCGGTGACCAGATCGCCTACCTGCGCTCGCTGGGCATCTTTGACGAGGATTTTCTCGCCCACCTGCGCGATTTTCGCTTCACCGGCAGCCTGGAATCGATGCGCGAGGGCGAAGTGTTCCTGCCCGGCGTGTACGGGATGCGCGTCGTGGCGGCCCTCGAAGAGGCGCAGTTGGTCGAAAGCGCCCTGCTCAACCTGGTGAATTTCCCGACCCTGATCGCGACCAAAGCGGCGCACGTGAAGTTCAACGCCGAAGAAAAGGGCGTGATGGAATTTGGCCTGCGGCGCGCCCAGGGGCCGGACGGTGCGCTGACGGCGTCCCGCGCGGCGTACATCGGCGGCGCAGATTCGACCAGCAACGTGCTGGCCGGGTTCCACTACGGCATCCCGGTGGCGGGCACGCACGCGCACAGTTACGTCATGTTCTACCCCGACGAGGTAGCCGCCTTCGAGACGTATGCCGATGTGTTCCCACGCTCGGCGCTGTTCCTGGTCGACACCTACGACATTTACGCCGGGTTGAGCAACGCCATCAAGGTGGCCGAGGCCATGGAAGCGCAAGGCCAGAAGGCGCGCGGCGTGCGCATCGACTCCGGCGACCTGGTGTACTGGTCCATCGTGGCGCACGTCATGTTCGAGCGCGCCGGGCAGCCCGATTTGCGCATCGTGCTCAGCAACGACCTGAACGAGCGCAAGATCGCCCTGATCCACAACGAAATCCGGCGCAGCGTGCGCGACGAGGGCTATCTGCGCGAGATCAGCCTGCAAGTCGGGGAGCCGGTGGCGAAGATCAACGCCGAGGCGGTCATCGACCGGCTGGTGTTCGGCGTGGGCACGGACCTGATCACCGGCGGCGACCAGTC
>JADZBY010000427.1 GCA_020851855.1 Anaerolineae bacterium | reverse complement strand
GTGGGTTCAAGGCAGGGTTCCTAATGCGTTCGATAGGGCGCTCAAACCCTCACCCCGGCCCCTCTCCCTCAGAGCGAGGGGCCTAAGAAACTGCCCTGTCGAGGCAGATTCTCCCCTTCGCCCTGAAATGAACGATGGCAGGGGCCTGAACGTCGTGACTGTGCCTGACTCCCCTCTCCTTGAGGGAGAGGGGCCGGGGGTGAGGGTCTTCCTTTTCTACACGCCGAACCGGTTTCGCCGCAGCATCTCGCCGCCGCTCTGCGCCGTCGTCACGGTGTGGCCGGGCAACGGCAGGATGCGCTCGTGAATAGCGTCGATGATCCATTCCTTCTGCGGGAAGAAGGCATCTTCCATCTCGGCGGCGGGCGTGATCCAGTTCCGCGCGCCGACCACGACGATGGGCGCGTCCAGGTGGTCAAAGGCGAGCTGGCTGACGGTCGAGGCCATCGTGTGCGCGAACGAGCCGCGCTCGCAGGCGTCCGAGGCGATCACCAGCTTGCCGGTCTTCTTCACCGAGGCGACGATCTTCTTGTAGTTCAGCGGGTTGATGAAACGCGCGTCGATGACTTCCGCCGACAGGCCGTACTGCTTCTCCAGGTCCGCCGCCGCGTCGAGGGCGCGGTACAGCGTTGCGCCGATGGTGAGCATGGTCAGGTCCTTGCCCTCGCGGCGCACCGCCGGCTCGCCTTCCTCGACCTCGTAATAGTCCACCGGCACGCCGCCCGGCACGAGAATCTCCGGCTCGGTGTACAGGCGTTGGCTCTCGAAGAACACGACCGGGTCGGTCCCACGCAGGGCGAGGTTCAACATGCCTTTGGCGTCGTAGGGCGTGGCCGGGAACATGACCTTCAGGCCGGGGATATGCGCCACGATGGACGTCCAGTCCTGGGAGTGCTGCGCGCCGTATTTCGCGCCGACGGACACGCGCAGGATGAGCGGCATCTTGAGCACGCCCGCCGACATGGCCTGCCACTTCGACATCTGGTTGAAGATTTCGTCGCCGGCGCGGCCCATGAAGTCGCAGTACATCAACTCGGCCACGACGCGCCCGCCGCACATGGCATAGCCCACCGCCGTGCCGACAATCGCGCCCTCGGAGATGGGCGAGTTGAACAGCCGGTGATAGGGCAGGCACTCCGTCAGGCCACGGTAGACGCCGAACGCGCCGCCCCAGTCGCGGTTTTCTTCGCCGTAGGCGACCATCGTCGGGTCTTCGTAGAAGCGGTGCAGCATGGCTTCAAAGAGCGCTTCGGCGTAGGTCAGGCACTTCGACTTGGGCAGCGGCTTGCCGTCCGCATCCAGCCCAAAACGGGCTTTCGCGCTGGTGACCTTCAGGCGGCTCTCTTCCTTCGGGATCAGGACGTCGGGCGCGCCGTCTGCGAAACGGTCCACGCGCCCGTTGGAAAACATCACGTCCCCGATGTCGTCGCCGGTGATGCTCAGGCGCGGCGAGATGTCCAGCGACACCGCCGCTCTCGTCACCTCGAAGATGCGCTCCAGCACCTCGGCGGACAGCGTGTCGAGGCCCGACTCGTCAATGTGGCCGTTCTCATGCAGGTAGTTGCGGTACGTATCCAACGAGTCGTGCTGCTTCCACAGGTCCACCTCGCTCTTATCGCGGTAGGACGAGGCGTCCGAGGGCGAATGGCCGCTGAAGCGGTAGGTGACCACGTCGAGCAGGACCGGGCCGTCGCCGGCGAGCAAGGTCTGCTTCTTGCGGGCGATGGCGTCGGCCACGGCCAGCGGGTTGTAGCCGTCCACGCGCTCGGCGTGCATGCCTTCCGGGTTGACGCCCAGCCCGACGCGCGCCAGCACGTCAAAGCCCATCGTCTCGCCCTTCGGCTGGCCGCCCATGCCGTAGAAGTTGTTCATGAAGTTGAAGAGGATGGGCGGCGCGCCGCCGATTTCCTTGCCCCACAGCGTATGGTACTGGTCCATCGCGGAAAAGGTGATGCCTTCCCAGACCGGCCCGCAGCCCATCGATGCGTCCCCGATGTTGGCCACGACGATGCCCGGCTTGCGGTTCACCCGCTTGTAAAGCGCCGCGCCGACGGAGATATCGCCGGAGCCGCCCACGATGGCGTTGTTGGGCATGATGCCGAAGGGCGGGAAAAAGGCGTGCATCGAGCCGCCCAGGCCCTTGTTGAAGCCGTACTCACGGGCGAAGATTTCGGCCAGCGTGCCGTACAGCAGGTAATAGATGGCGAGGTCTTTCACGCCGCCGTTCTTGGCCAGCTTTTCGACCACGCGCAGCGTTGCGCCGTCGTTGTACGTCTCCATGATGTGCATCAAGGCGGCGTCGTCAAGCTGGTGAATGGCGGATAGGCCTTTGGCCAGAATCTCGCCGTGGCTGCGGTGCGAGCCGAAGATGAAGTCTTCGGGCGTCAGGTTGTAGGCCTGCCCGACGGCGGACGCTTCCTGCCCGATGGACAGGTGCGCCGGGCCTTTGTGGTTGTACTCGATGCCCCGGTACGCGCCCTCTTTCTTGATGCGGTCCAGCATCGTCTCAAATTCGCGGATGTAGAGCATGTCCCGGTAGATGCGGACCAGGTTGGCCGTGCCGTACTGCTTCGCTTCGGCCTTCGGGCTGGGCTGGTAGGCGTTCAGCGGGATTTCGGGCGCGCGCAGCGTGGCGGTCGCTCGGACCTCGGCGGGATCGATGGTAATCGTCTTGGTCATGTCCTCGTGTTCCTCGTTCGTCACACAGGCTGGCGGAAGGAACCCTCGCCCCCGGCTCCGCTCCCTCATGGAAAGGGGAGAGAAAAGAGGCGTGACGCCGCGTTTCTCTCCCCTCTCGCCTTGAGGGAGAGAGGGTTTGGGGAATGAGGGCCACTACAGCGCCAGAATCAGTTCCAGTTCGGCAAGGTTTTTGGCGAGCGCTTGCAGGAAGCGTGCGCCCGGCGCGCCATCCACCACCTGATGGTTGATCGTCAATGACAGGCCGAGGTGGGGGATGAACTCGACCTCACCATCGACCTCGACCGGCTTCAGGTTGACGTTGCCCACGCCCAGAATGCCCACCTGGGGCACGTTCAGCACGGGCGTGAAGCTCTCGATGCCCAGCGCGCCCAGGTTCGTCACGGTGAACGTGCCGCCGTTCAACTCATCGGGCGAGATGTTGCCGGTCTGGCAGGCCGCCGCGAGCCGTTTGCTCTCCTGAGCAATCTCTTTCAGGCTCAGCGCGCTGGCATTGCGGATGACGGGCACGATCAGGCCGCGCGGCGTGTCCACGGCAAAGCCCAGGTGTACCGCCTTGTACTGCGCAATCTCCTCGCCGGAATACAGCGCGTTCAATTCCGGGAATTGCAGCAGCGTGCGCGAGACGACGATCATCACCAGGTCGTTGATGGTCACATCTTGCAGGCCGAGCGCCGCCGGGCTGGCCTTGAGCCGCTTGCGGTAGGCCAGCAGCGCCCGCGCGTCGGCAGAGGCGTTCAAGGTGAGCTGCGCCGTGGTCTGCATCGAGGCCAGCATCCGGGCCGCGATGGTGCGCCGCACGCCCTTGACCGGGATGACCGTCGCCTGGTCGCCCGCTGAGGGCGTGGGGAGCGGCGCTGGCGCTGGCGGGGCGGATGGGGCGACCGGCGCAGGCGCGGACGCCGCCGGGGCGAGCAAGTCTTTGCTCATGATGCGCCCACCGGGGCCGCTGCCCTGCGCTGGCGCGACAAATTCGCCCCTGCTGAGCATGGACCTGGCCAGCGGC
>JADZBY010000426.1 GCA_020851855.1 Anaerolineae bacterium | reverse complement strand
CGCCCCCCGCGCAGCAGGCCGCAGCTCTCGCGCACGATGACTTCGGTGGGGAAGACGATGCGGTGTGGCAGCGAGACCCTTTCGTCCACCAGATCGATCAACAGTTGCGCCGCCGCCATACCTAACTGCCGGATCGGCTGGCGCACCGTGGTCAGCGCGGGGCGTGCATTGGCCGCCTGGGGCAGGTCATCGAAGCCCATCAGCGCGATATGTTCCGGCACGCGCACGCCCCATTCCTGGAAGGCCCGCAGCAACCCGAACGCCATCGTATCGCTGGCGGCGAAGATGGCGTCGACCTTGCGCGCCACGAAGTCGCGGGCGGCGCGGTAACCGGCTTCTTCCGAGAAATCGCCGCCGAGCACGAGCGCCGGATCGAATCCGTGCGAGCTGGCTTCCATCGCCTCACGATAGCCCTGCAGCCGCTCGTGGCCGGAGTGCAGGTCCAGCCGTCCGGTGAGATGGCCGATGCGGCGGCGGCCCAGACGCAGCAAGTGCTCTGTGGCAGCGCGCCCGGCGGCAACGTTGTCCACATCCACCGTCGCCGCTTCGGGCAGCGACGACGCGCCGATGAGCACGATAGGAATCTTCCGGTCGGCAAGCTGTTGCGGCAGCGTATCGCCCTCGAGAGCCGAGAGCAGCAGCGCGCCGTCCATCATGCGCGCGCCGAGAATGCGCTCGTAGATGCGGCGCGTCTCCTGGGCGTTGGACCCGGCCCACAGCGACATGACGTACTGGGACTGGCCGATCACCGACGAGATGCCGTCGAGCAAGACCGGGAAATAGGGCATCCCGAAGATCGACCCCATGCCTTCCGGGGCGATGATGCCCAGCACTTCAGTGCGGCGTCGGGCAAGGGCGCGTGCGGCGGCGTGCGGTTGAAACCCGGATTCATCAATGACAGCCTGGACGCGGCTGCGCACTTCCTGGCTGACGTAGGGATGGTTGTTGATGACCCGCGAGACGGTGGCGCGCGAGACGCCCGCCCGCCGGGCGATTTCGTCCAGATTTAGCGCCATGAAACCGCTCCCATGCTGCTGATAGCCGACGCCCCCATCTTGCGGAGCGTGCACGTAAAGTGGCGCGACACCTTACCCTGCATCGCCCGTTCTTCACCGCATTATAACACCGGTAAGCCTGGGTGGGGCTGGGCTGCAACGTGGGAGCGCGCAGGGCAGCCCACAGTCGGCGCTTCTGTACGGCACTCCTTGACAAGGGTTTGGCATGAGGCTATGCTACCGGCTACTTGATCACGATTATATTGGAAGCGCTTTCACAGATTTAGGAGCACCCGTGACAGACTCAGCGCGCTACTCGCTGACGGACCCTTCTGTACCCCGCACACCCCCAGTGCCATTCACGTTACAAAATAGCATCTGGCAAGTGGGCATCTTGCCTTCGACGGGCGCATCCATTGCCTTTGGGCGCGTGCGCAGCCGGGGCGGATGGGCGGATGTGCTGCGCCCGACCCCCGAATCGGCGTACGGCAATCCGAGCGCCTGCGCCAGTTTCCCCCTTGTGCCCTGGTCGAACCGGATCAAGGATGCTGCCTTTCGTTTCAGAGGACAGGAATACGCGCTGCGACCGACATCAAAGGATGGCGCGGCCTTGCACGGCGTCGGGCGCAACTTTCCCTGGACGGTGAAGTTCGCGGATTCCGCGCACATCGTGCTCCGGTTTGACGCCACCGAGCCGTGGGCGCAAGACACGCCGATCAACTTCCCGTGGCCGTTCTGCGCACAGATCATTTACCGGCTCGACGGCGAGCGCTTCAGCATCGATATGGCCATGCGCAACGCGGGCGATACGCCCTTCCCCGCCGGTTTTGGCCACCATCCGTATTTCGTGCGCGCGCTGGCCGGGCAAGAGGACACCGCCAACCTGGAGATTCCCTGCGAGCGGCATTTCCCGGCGAAAAACGCCATTCCCATTGGCCCCCCTCAACCTATCCCGGCCCACCTGGACTTCCGGCGGCTGCGAGCGCTGGACGATGTGGCCATCGACGACAACCTGACCGGGCGCATCCCCGGCAGGCCGGTGCTGATCGTCTATCCGCGCTCCGACGTGGCGCTGTGCATGAGGATGGCCCCCATCTTCGAGAACATCATCCTGTTCACGCCGATGGAGAAGCCATTCTTTGCCGTCGAGCCGGTGACGAACGCCAACGACGGCTTCAATCTGTATGCGGACGGCGTGCCCGGCTCCGGCGTGTTCGTCCTCGACCCGGGGCAGAGTGTGCGCGGCGCCATCACCCTGGATGTGGTGCGCCTGTGAGATAGGGCGGCGCGCTCAGGCGGGGAACAGGCGGCGCAGCGGCACGGCGCGGAAGTGCCGCCGGTAGGCTTCGACTTCTTCGTGCGCGCGCCGGAGCTTTTCCAGCGCTACGCGGGCGGAATGCGCGTCTGGCGCACCGCTGCCCGGCGCGAGGTGCACGGTCAGTTCGTTCCCCCACATCATCTGAATACGCCCCTCGGCGGCGAGCAATTCCAGCCCGGCGCGCACCTGTGCCCGCGAGCCGGCCAGCGCCCCGCACAGCACATCCAGGGCCACCACACCGCCGAAGTGCTCCATAGCGTTGCGCGCGGCGAGCGTCAGTTGTCGCAAATGGGCCTCGATGCCCACGATGGGCGGCTGCACGCCGATGACGTGTACCACGTCCGGCTGGACCGTTTCCAGCGCGGCCTGCAGCGCCGCCGGATCAGATGGCAGCGTGTACAGGATCAACGCCGGGGCGGGCGAAAGCTCGGCGCGGCGCTTCCAGGCGGGGCGGCTATGCCGGGAGTAGGCTTCGGCCCAGATTAACGCGCCCGGATTTTCGGCGCACAGGATTTCGAGCCGGGCCAGCGGGTCGGGATCGCGCCGCCAGTCTTCGAGCAAGCGCGTCGGGGCATCGGCGTCCGGGTCGAGCGCATACGGGCCGGTTTCGCGCAGGTCCACCAGCGTGCCCTCAAGCTCGCCGCGCTCGTTCATGGCCAGCGTGTAGGCCACGTCAAAGCGCCCTTCCGGCGGCGACACCTTTGCGCCGCGCCACCAGAGTAACGCCAGCGTGCGCTCTTCGTCGTCTTCGACCACGATGCGCCGGTGGTGGCCGCCGCGCCCCAGCGGCCCGGCATGGCTCAGGTGCACGCCAGGCGTCACGAGCACGGGAGCCGGATTGCCCGCCCCAAACGGCGACAGGCGCGCCAGCCTGCGCACCAGCGTCTCGTCCAGCGCGGCGAGCGGCAGCACGGCGTCGATCTGCAGCGGCGGGGATTCTGGCGCTGCACCCGTCCCGGCCAATGTTTGTGACAGGCGCTCGCGCAACGTGTCAATATCGGCCACGGCAAGCGAAAGGCCCGCCGCGCTCGCGTGCCCACCAAAGGTGCGCAGCAGGTCCGACTGGGCGGCCAGCGCCTCGTACACGTTGAAGCCATGCGGCGCGCGGGCCGATCCGAGGGCGACGGCCTCGGAATCGTCGCCATCTGCGCCCAGCGGGCTGGTGAGCAGCACGACCGGACGCCCGTGGCGCTCCGCCAGCCGGCTGGCGACGCCGCCCAGCACGCCGCTGTGCCAGCCCGGCTGGTAAATGACCAGCGCTGCGTGGTCGGTCAGGCCCTGATCGCGCGCCAGCGCGTCCTCGGCGGCGTCTTCCACCTGCCGCGTGATGGTCCGCCGCTCCGCGTTCATGGCGTCCATCTGGTGCGCGATGACCAGGGCGCGCGTCCGGTCCCGCGTGGTGAGCAATTCGACGGCCAGCCCAGCGTCGTCCATGCGCCCGATGGCGTTCAGGCGCGGCGCAAGCTGAAAGCCAACCTGTTCGGCGCTCAGGCTGTCTGGCGACAGGCGCGCCAATTCCATGAGCGCGAGCAGCCCGGCCCGCTCCGTGCTGCGCAGCCGGTCCAGGCCCAGCTGTAACAGGTAGCGCGCGTCGTCGGTCTGCAGCGCAATGTCCCCGACGATGCCGAGCGCTACAAGGTCCAGGAAGCGGCCTGCGTCGCGCTCGCGGCCCAGGCTGGTATACACGTGCTGGATGAGCTTGAAGGCCACGCCCGCCGCTGGCAGTGTAGACAGCGGGTGATTGGGCGGCAGCAGCTTGGGATTGACGACGGCATGGGCGGGCGGAAGCGTCGGCCCCGGCTCGTGATGGTCGGTGACGATGACCGGCACGCCCGCCCGGCGCGCGGCGTCGAGCGCGGCGTATTCAGTGATGCCCGTGTCGCAGGTCAGAAGCAAACCCGGCGCGCGGGCGGCGATCTCACGCTCCAGGCTGGCCACCTTGATGCCGTGCGACTCCGAGTCGCGGCGTGGGATATAGTACGACACGTCCGCGCCGAGCCGAGACAACGCCTCGTACAGCAGCGCGGTGGACGTTTGCCCGTCCACGTCGAAATCGCCCCAGATCAGGATGCGGCGGCGCGTCAGGCTGTCCTGCAAAAGCGCCGATGCGTCGGCCAGCGCGGGGATGGCTTCCGGCGGGGCGGGCGAATAGTGCGCCGGGTCCAGAAATGACCGGATGCGGGCCGGATCGGTCAGGCCCCGGCGGCTCAGGATGGCGGCCAACAGCTCATCATCGCCGCACGCCGCCAGCACACTGGCGGCGGGTGGGGTGAGTTCGGGTTCAAGCCAGGTGCGCCGCTGCGATGAAGCCGTAGCCGTCATGCGCCTATCCCGTTTAACGCATCGCGCCGGTGACAGCCAGCGCCTCGCTGATCTGCTTCAGGTGCGCCTCGCCATGCCCCGCGTAGATTCGCAGCAGATCGTCCACACTGACCGCGCCGTTTTCAGGGTGCATGACAGTGCGCGCAAAACCGGCCTCGTCCAGACTCTCGAAGAGCGCCGCCCAGCGCGCGTGCAGGCCGCGCAGGATGGCCAGCGAGTACTCGACCGGCACGGCGCGCGCCTCGACGGTGACGGCCCAATCGTCCGGCTCCCAGGGCGTGACCGGCGGCTGTTCCTGGCAGATGGCCAGCTTGCAACGCACGAAAGCGTTCATGTGCGCATCGGCCAGATGGTGGACGTTCTGGCGCACCGTCCATTCGCCGGGCGGCACGGCGTCCAATTGCTCTTCGGTCAGGGGCGCGATGCACTCTTCGAGCAAGGCAGGAAGCTGGCGGATGCGGGCGATGCGCTCGGCGCGCTCCTCGGCAGTTGGCATAAGGCGGCATCCCTTTCCGTATTCCAAAGGTGAAGTCCGGCGATTATAACGAGGAAAGCGCCGCGATGCGCAACCGGCGGGATCGCGCCTCACCCCGCCGGCGGCGGATAGCCCGTAATGTCGCGGATGGCCTGGTACAAAGGCTGCAAGCGCCCGTACATGCGCTGGTATACCTGCCGGTACAGCGCATCGTAGGTGGCCTGCGCCTGCAGATTCGGCTCGAATACGCGCCCGGTGCGCGTCATGTCGCGCACCGCCGCGCCGAAGTCCGGATGCAGCTTCAACCCGACGGCGGCCTCAATCGCCGCGCCCAGCCCAGACGTCTCGAAGGTGTGTGGGCGCTCGGCGGGCAGGCCGAACACATCCGCCGTGATCTGCATGGCCGCATCGCTCTGCGATCCCCCGCCGGACACGCGCAACGCCGTGACCGGAATCTTGCTCCGGCGCTCGCAGCGCTCTTTGCCTTCGCGCAGCGCATAGGCGACGCCTTCGAGGATGGCGCGGTACATGTGGGCGCGCGTGTGCACATCGCCAAAGCCCACCACCGCGCCCTTCGCTTCGCGCCCCGGCGCTTTGAGGCCGGGCGTCCAGTATGGCTGAAGCATCAAGCCCATCGCGCCGGGTGGGGCCTCGTTCACCAGCTCGTCAAAGAGCGCCTCGACCTCGACGCCGCGCTCGGCGGCAAGCTGCTGCTCCCGGTGGCCAAACTGCGCCTTGAACCAACTCACCATCCAGTACCCACGATAGACCTGGAACTCCAGGCTGTACGCGCCGGGCAGCGCGCCGGGATAAGGCGGGATGAACGGCACAAGCTCCAGGTACTTCCGGCTGAGCACGTTGAAGGTCGCCGTCGTGCCGTAGCCCAGGCAGCCGACGTGCGGCTCGATGCAGCCGGAGCCGAGCATCTCGCAGGCTTTGTCGGCGGCAGCGGCGATCACAGGCAGGCCGGCGGGCAGGCCGGCGGCGGCGGCGGCCTCGGCGCTCAGTTCGCCCAGTTGCTCGCCGGGCGGCGCGAGATCGGGCAGCAGCGCACGGTCCATCGGGATGGCCTGCCACTTCCAATCGCCCGGCGCGGCCCACCGCAGCGCGCGGTAGTCGAAGGGGATGTAGGCCACCTGGCAGGCCACCGAATCGACAAAGCGCCCGGTCAGGCGGTGAGTCAGGTAGCCGGACAGCAGCAGCAGCTTGTGCGTCTGCGCCCAGATGTCCGGCTGGTAGGTGCGAATCCAGTTTGCTTCGGCCTCGGCCTGCAAATAGGCGATGGTTTCGCGCATCCGGATCAGGCGGAAGATCAGCCCCCACAGGCCGCCGACCGGCTTCAGGCCGCGCGTGGTGCGCTGGTCAAGCCAGACGATGGCCGGGCGGAGCGGGCGGCCTGCGCGGTCCACGTTGATGACCGTGCCGCGCTGTGTGGTGAGCGCCAGCCCGGCGACCATCTCCGGCCTGATGCCCGGCGTCGCCCAAAGCTGGCGGCTGGCCTGGGTCAGCGCATCCCAGTACACCTCGGGCTGCTGTTCCGCCCAGCCCGGCTGTGACGAAAAATACGGCTCGATGGGCACGCGCGCCCGCGCCACGAGGTTTCCCTTCAGATCAAAGAGCAGCGCGCGCACCGACTGTGTCCCGGCGTCAAATGCAAGTACGTGGTCTTTCATGAGACAACTCTTCGCCTAACGACTAGTACCCCGACAAGGCAAGAACACCCCCTAACCCTGCCCTTCCCCCCATGCAGAGGGGAAGGGAAGAACCGGCTCTGGAAGCCCCTCACTCTTTATAGGGGAGGGGTTGGGGTGGGGGAAACAAGCCAGAATCCTCACCCAGTTGTGGTACTAGAAAGAACGTGTTACGCACTTCGAGCGGCGGACATTGCCCCGATAGACAAAGTCAACGCCCTGACCTCACCCCCGGCCCCGCCGCCGCGCTCTTCCCCCCTCTCTACGCGGTACTCCGCGTGGAGAGGGGGTGGGGGTGAGGCCGGCAGCTCACAACAGCTTCTAGAATACAACAAACGCCCGGAGTTGTGCTCCGGGCGTCGTGTTTATCGATCACGGGTGGGCGCGCAGGTGCGGCTAGAACGCGCCTTTGCCGGTCAGCGCCGCCGGGATGGTCTTCAACAGGACGATGATATCCAGCCACAGCGAATAATGCTCGATGTACCACAGGTCCTGCTCGGTGCACAGGTGGCACGGCTTCTCGCTGCGCCCGTTGACCTGCCACCAGCCGGTAATGCCCTGCGGGACCATGAAGCGCTTACGCTGCCACGGCTGGTACTGCTCCACGAGCCACGGCAGCTCCGGGCGCGGCCCGACCAGGCTCATCGTGCCTTCGAGCACGTTGAAGAACTGCGGGAACTCGTCCAGGCTCAGCTTGCGGATGATGCGCCCGACGCGGGTGATGCGCGGGTCGTGCTTCGACTTGTGGATCACGTTGCCGTGCTCGTCGGTTTTGTTGACCT
>JADZBY010000425.1 GCA_020851855.1 Anaerolineae bacterium | reverse complement strand
TCAAGCCGTTCGAGGCGCGCGATCTGGTGGTGGCCGTGCAGTCGAAGCTGCGGCGGCAGCGGGAGATCAATCACGCCCAGAGCGCGGTCATCGCGGACGTGAAGCAGCGCATCCTCTCCATCCTGCACCACGAGTTCCGCACGCCGCTCACCTACGTGGTGGCCTATTCCGACCTGCTGAACCGCGAGTTTGAGACGCTCGACATTGATGAGATGCGCGATTTTCTCAAGGGCGTCAGCAGCGGGGCAGAACGGCTGCGGCGGCTGGTGGAGAATTTCATCCTGCTCGTGGAACTGGAGACGGGCGAAGCGGAGCAAACCTTCCGCTGGCGGCGACGCCATATCAATGACTATGGAGTCATTTTGGCGCAGGCCATCGCCCAGGCGCAGCCCTTTGCCGACGAGAGCAAGGTGGCGCTTTGCCTGATGCCCGTGCCGGAGCTACCGCCCATCGTGGGCGACGCCGAGTACCTCAAGGCGGCCATCACGCGGCTCGTCGATAACGCCATCAAGTTCAGCGAGAAGCCGGACGCCGCCGTCGAGATCAGCGCCTTCCAGCGCGAGAACGAGGTGTGCTTCTGCGTGGCCGACGAAGGGCGCGGTATCCCCACCCGTGAACTGGAAACCATCTTCGAGATGTTCTACCAGGTGGACCGGCAAATCCACGAGGACCAGGGCGCAGGGGCAGGCTTGCCAATCATCAAGCGCATCTCCCAGCTTCATCGTGGGCATGTCGAGGTGTGGAGCGAGCTTGGCCGGGGCAGCACGTTCACGCTGTGCGTCCCGGTGGCCAGGGGGTGAACGTCTGGCAGCCCACGCCCCAATCGTGTACGATAAGCGCGTCCGGTGGGATACCCTGCCGGGCGCGTTTTTGTGTGCGGCGCTCTGTGCGCCGTAGTCGCGACAACACGGGAGAAGAGGTATGCCACCGGGACGACGGATTGTGCCAACGCCGATCACGGCGGGGCTGCGGGTGGATGAGCTGGTCGAGCGCTATTTCACGGCCTACAACGGCGCGCGCCTTCGCGAAGCGTGCCAGGTGCTCGCGGACAAGGCCATGAGCGACGGCGTGACCGTCGGGCTGACCATCACCGGCGCGCTGACGCCTGCCGGGCTGGGCTATTCCACGGTCGTGCCCATGATCGAAGCCGGGCTGGTCGATTGGATCGTGTCCACCGGCGCAAATCTGTACCACGACATCCATTATTCGCTGGGCTTCCAGTTGTTCAGCGCCTCGCCGTACCTGAATGACCTCAAGCTGCGCGAAGAAAAGATCATCCGCATCTACGACATCCTGTTCGACCAGGATGTGCTGCTCGAATCGGATGCCTTTTTGCGCCGTGTGCTCGTCGCGCCGGAGTTCCAGCGCCGGATGGGCACGTCGGAGTTGCATTACCTGCTCGGCAAGTACGTGCGCGCCACGGAAGACGAGCTTGGCACAGGCCACCGCTCGATCCTGAGCGCCGCATATGCCTCTGGCGTGCCGATCTACACGTCCAGCCCCGGCGACTCGACGCTGGGCATGAACGTGGCGGCGCTCCGGCTGGACGGCAACGCGCTGCAGATCGACGTGGAGAGCGACGTGAACGAATCGACGGCCATCGTGTATGACGCGAAGGCCAGCGGCGGACAGAGCGCCGTGGTGATCCTGGGCGGCGGCAGCCCGAAAAACTTCGCGCTGCAAACCGAGCCGCAAATCCAGGAAATCCTGAACATCCCCGAGGCCGGGCACGACTATTTCGTGCAGTTCACCGATGCGCGGCCCGATACGGGCGGCCTGTCCGGCGCGACGCCGTCCGAGGCGATGACCTGGGGCAAGATCGACCCGGAGCAACTGCCCGACAGCGTGGTGTGTTACGCCGACTCGACCATCGCCTGGCCGATTGCGGTCGCCTACGTGTTGAGCAAGGGACGCCAGCGGCCACTCAAGCGCCTGTACGAGCGGCGCGGCGAGATGGTCGAGCGCCTGCGGCAGGCGTATGAGGCCAACAAGGGCAAGGTGCACGCCGATGAGTGAGCCGGGGGTGAGTGAGCCGGGGGCCAGCGCGTTCGTCCGCCACCCGGAGCGTTTCCTGGGCCTGGATGACGCATCGAGCGCCCGTGAGACGAGCGCGGCCTGGGTGCTGCCGCTGCCGCTGGACCTGACCACGTCGTTCTTGCCCGGAACGCGGCTCGGCCCGGCGGCGATCATCGAGGCGTCCAACCAGGTGGAGCTATACGACGCCCTGGTCGATTGTGAAGCGGCGTCCGTTTACGGCGTGCACACGCTGCCGGTATTCCTGCCGCCCGCCTCGCCGCGAGAGGCGTTTGAGGCCATCGCGGACTTCGTCGCCGCGCTGCCGCTTGACGACCGCCTGCTCGTCACGCTTGGCGGCGAGCACAGCCTGACGCCGGGCGTTATCCGTGGGCTGAAGCGCCAGTTTGGCTACGACGACCTGGCGCTGGTCCAGATCGACGCGCACAGCGACCTGCGCGATACGTTCGACGGCACGCCGTACAGCCACGCCTGCTCGACGCGGCGCGCGCTGGACGACGTGACGGCGGTCTACCAGCTTGGCATCCGCTCCGTGTGTGAGGAAGAGGTCGCCTTTGTGCGCGAGAATCCGTCGCGGGCGCGCGTATGGAGCGCCTACGCGCTGCACCGGGATCGGGATGGCCGCAGCCTGGAAGAATTGCGCGAGGCGATCACGGGCCGGCGCGTATACCTGACGCTCGACGTAGACGGCTTCGACCCGTCGGTCATCTCGGCGACGGGCACGCCGGAGCCGGGCGGCATCGGCTGGTACGACGGGCTGGCCATCATCCAGACCGTGTGCCAGAACGCGACCGTGGTCGCCTTCGACTGCGTGGAACTCAGCCCGATGCCGGGCGGCCACGCTTCGGCATTTGCCGCCGCCAAGCTCGTCTATCGCACCCTGAACGAGGTCATGCGCTCGCGCGGCGTTTTTGACGGCTGATCCGGGCGCTGCCGGGGCGCGTCAGGACTCAAATTCTGCGCCGACGCGCCTCACGCCCGGAATGGCCTGGATCGCACTCAGGATGGCGTCGGCGTTCACGCCCTGCGGGAGCCTGCCCGTGAGCGCGACGACGCCAAACTGCACGCTGGCGAAGAGGCCGGGCGGCAGCACCTGCCCAACGGCGAAACGGATCGTCTCGTCGTCGTAAAGTTGGGACGGGTCCATGCCCACCACGCCGGGGACGCGCGGCACGTTGTTGAGCAGCACCAGGCGGGCCTGCGGGCTGCGCACGTTGCCTTCGAGCTTGACAATGCCCTCGTCAATGCGCACCGTGAAATACGGTCGCGATGCTTTGAGCGGGGCGAAACTGGCGATCAGTTCGTCGATGTCTTCGCCGATGTCGACATCTGGGCGTCGTTCGACTTGTTCCATTCGCACGTAATCCCTCGTTGTTGCCTGTAAGCAGCCAAATACTCACGCCGGAACGGGCCGGGTTGACCACGGCTATCGGCGATGGGGTATTTTCGATCCTCACATTATACAGTATTTATTACGGAATTGTGGGCGCTTTCACGAGCCGCCGGGAGAGCGCCGATCAGCGGTCAAGGAAGCTCGTCATCGCCGCCGTCCGCTCCGGTTTGCCCTTCCGCCTTCTGCGCGGCGATGAGCGCTTGCAGGTAACGTCGGTCCTCGTCGGTCAGGCGGGCGGCGGCGAGAAGCTCCGGGCGGCGCTCCAGGGTGCGGCGGATGGCGTCCTGGCGGCGGAAGCGGGCGATGGCCCCGTGGTCGCCGCTTTGCAGCACGGCGGGCACTTCCAGCCCACGAAAGACGGGCGGGCGGGTGTATTGCGCCTGTTCGAGCAAGCCATCGGCGTGCGAGTCGCGTTCCGCCGCGCCCAGATCGCCCAGCACGCCGGGCAGGTGGCGGGCGATGGCGTCGATCATGACCATCGCCGGAAGCTCGCCGCCGGTGAGCACATAATCCCCGATG
>JADZBY010000424.1 GCA_020851855.1 Anaerolineae bacterium | reverse complement strand
TGAAGGCCGGGCCGAGGTCGGCTTGCAGGCGACGCGGCGTCGGGTAATAGACCGGGAAGGTCTCGCCGCCGAGATTGGCCTCGGCGCGGCCCCGCCAGCGGCGTCTCGCGGTGCGCAGATCGCCGTGCAGCGCGTGCCAGACGGTTTCCCAGGCGCAAAATGGCCCCATCACGGCAAATGCAGCCCGCCCACCGGGACGCAGCGCCGCCGCCAGCGCCGAACCCAGCGCATCCCAGCGCGCGATGCAGTTGAGCGGGCCGTAATTGGAGAATACGCCGTCAAAGGATGCGGCGGGCAGGGTCCACGCGCCGGCGGCGGCCAGATCGAGCTGTAGGAAGCTGATTCGCCCGGCCAACCCGGCGGCGGCGGCCTTTTCGCGCGCCACGTCGAGCATGGCCGGGCTGGCATCCGTCGCGGTGACGTGCACGCCGCGCGCCGCCAACCACAGTGCATCTTCGCCTGTGCCGCAGCCCAATTCCAGGACATGCTCCCCCGGCGAAAAGAGGCGCGCCAGCCGCTCCCAGACAATGTCCCGCACCCAACGGCTGATCAGCAGGTCGGTGGCTTCGGCGTCGTAGTGCGCCGCAACGCGGTCGAAGGCGCGGCCAGAGGGCGGCAGATCGGACTCGGTCACAGCCCACGCCACAGGGCGCGCGGCCCCCGGTACAGTGGGCAGACGCACGCTTCACATTCGGGGCGGCGTCCGGCGCGGTAATCCCGGCGCATGGCGCGCGCTTCGGGCGTGTTCAGCGCGTCGGCCAGCGCGCCATTCCCGGCGCTGCCGGTGGCGGGCAGGAAGTAACACGAGCGGACTGCGCCGTCCACCTCGACCACGGCGGAGAAGTGCGGCGCATTGCAGGCAGGCGGCTCGAAATCGGCCATGCCGTTCAGCGCCGCGAAGTAGGTATGCAGGCGGCGCAGCTTGGCCGGCGACTCCGCGATGCGCCCGGCGGCGAAGTGCGCGGCGTGGCTGGCTTCCAGGGCATCCAGGACGGACGCGAACTCCGGCAGATCGTCGCGAGTCAACGCCTGCGCGCTCAGGACGAGCGGATCGCCGCTCACAAAACGCGGGCCGAACGCCTGCGGGTTGCGCACATCGACCGCCAGAAAGCTGACCGTGTGCGCGCCGGCCAGCACGGCCACGTCGACAATGCGCGCCATCTCGCGGAAATTCGCCCGCTGCACCGTGGTGCGCGTGGTGACGGGCAGCCCACCCGCCGCCACCGCCGCGATGCCGTCCAGCACCACATGAAAAGCGTCCACACCACGCACCGCCTGGTACGTCTCGCGCGCGCTGCCATCCAGGCTGACCGTGACGCTATCCACGTGATCGATCACCAGGGCGGCGTCCTTCTTGAGCGCCAGCCCGTTCGTGAGCAGGTTCACGCGCGCGCCCGCTGCCCGGAACAGGCCGGCGATGCGCGGCCAGTCGGGATGCTGCATGGCCTCGCCGCCGCTCAGAAGCACCTGCCGCCCGCCGAGCGCCCGGAAGTCCTCGGCCAGCCGCTCGGCAAGCGCCATGTCCATGTTGCGGCGCGGATTCTTCCAGATGTCGCAGGCGATGCACCGGCTGTTACAGCCATCGGTGAGGTACAGCACGAGCAGCGGCAAGGCCCGCAGCCGCCCGGTGAGCAGGTTGAGCAGTGGGCGCGCGTCCTTTGCGGGCGGGGGCGCGGATGTGGGAGTGCCGGGCGTCATCTCAGTTCGAGTCGGGATGGCCCACCGGGATGTTTTCCTGGCCCCGGTCGACTTCCCAGGGATACACGACGTGCGAGTCGGTGACCGCGCCGTAAAAGTCCGGCTCGGCGCGGCTGAACAGGGAGCGGTACGGGTTGAAATGCAGCACGCACGTCATCGGCGTCGAGCCAGCGGCCAGACAGCGGTTCTTGACCGACGTGCTGGTGCGCCCGCTGCCCCACACGTCATCCACGATCAGCACGCGGCGCTCGCGGATCAGGGCGTCTTCGGGGAATTGCAGGAAGGTGGGCACGACGGCGAGCTGGGCGCGCTCTTCGATGTCCAGCGGGAATTTGACCGCCGCGATGAGCGTGTAGTTGATGTCGAGCGCCTCGGCAATCAATCCGCCGGGGATGATGCCGCCGCGTGTGACGATGAGCAGGGCCTCAAAGTAGCCCGCCGTGCGCAGGCGCGGCACGAGCGAGTCGAGCAGCTTGTCGACATCGGACCAGGACAGGACCTCGTGACGGATCGGGCCGCGCGGTAATCGCATGGTCGGGCGTTCCCTTTGCCTGCGTGGGTGAGAGCGACTCGCCAAGTCTTCAGCTTAAGCGCTCGATTATGCAACACGCAAGGGCGTAAGGCAAACAACGCGCCCTGTTTGTTGGCCCTGTTGCCAGGGTGATCGCATCAAAGTCTACCGGAGCCGCCCCGCGCTCAAGCACGGGGCTGAACCTACGAAGCCCGGATGGGCTGAACAGATGTGTTAGCCCATCTGAGTTTTGTGATCGTAGCCCGGTCGCTTATGAAGGCCGAGTAATAGGAGCGGATCAGGTTTCTGGGCACGTCGCGACGCGCCCCTACACGTTGCGGCGTTGTAGGGGCGGCTCGCGACGCGCCCGCCATCATGATCCGTGCTCAATCCCCAAAGTCCATCAGCGCCGGGCGGACCTCACGCTGCGCCGTTCCATCCGGTTTGATGCAATAACCCTGTGCGCGCTCTTGCGCGATTTTCGCTGAAAATACCGCTGTGCTATACTCGGCGGCCATGATGCGGGATATTCCGGAAGCGCGGCTGGAGCGGCTGCGCGCACAGGTGCTCGCCTGGGCCGGTCGCGCCCGGACGCTGGGGCTGGATGGCCTGCTGGGCAGCCTGTTGGACGCCGCCGCGCCGCTCAGCCCGATTGGCGCGGGCGCGCTGTGGGTCGCCCAACCGGCGCTGGGATTGGTGCTCCCGCGTGAAGCGATTGGCGATCTGGCGCAGGTCTTGGCCGATCCCGAGGGCGTGCGCTGGTTACGCGAGGCGCTGGCCGACGAGCGCGGCGTCGATAATCCGGGCGACTTTCCAGGCAGCATTTCCGACGCTGACGAGGACGGATAATGTTATACGTAATCGTCTTGCTGGCGCTGTTGTTCACCATCCTGGCGGCGTGGCGGGCGCGACGGCTCCCGCTGCGGCCCATCGAAGCCTACAACGCGATGCTCTCCGGCGTCAGCGAGGCGGTGGAAACGGGCCGCGCCACGCACATTTCGCTGGGCAGCAGCGCCCTTCAGGATTCGAGCGCCGTCTCGGCCATCGCCGGCGCAGAGATCGCCTACCATCTCGCGGCGCGCGCCGGGCTGGGCGACAAGGCCACCACCATCTCCCTCTCCGACCCGACGACGCTTGGTCTGGCGCAGGACCGGCTGTGGCGCGCCTACCGGCTGCGGATGCGGCTGGGCGAGTACCGGGGCACGCTGGCGCGCTGGTATCCGAGCGGGCCGTTGTCGCTGGCCTTCGCGGCGGGCGTCGGTGAGGCGCTGCTCGATGACGACAACGTGACCAATGTGCTCGTCGGGCGCTTTGGGCCGGAGATGATGCTCATCGCGGAGAACGCCACGCGCTATGACCGTCTGCTGGTGGCGCAGAGCGACCGCATCGACGGGCAGGCGGTGGCGATGGCGGCGGCGAGCTTCCCGCTGGTGGGCGAGGAACTCTACGCCGGGGCAGCCTACCTCGACCGGCGGCCCATCCATCTTGGCGGCGTATTCGTGCAGGACCTGTTCCGCTACCTCGTCGTCGCGATCATCATCGTGCTGGCGATCCTGACCTTCCTGGGAGCGCGCTTATGATCGACGTTCCAGAACCGCAGCCGGTCGCGCCGCGCCGCCGCCGGGTGAACCTGCGCGCTGTCGTGCTGGCCGGGATCGCCATCCCGCTCATCGTCGTCGTGCTGCTGGGGCTGGAGCCGCTGCCGCTGCTGCCCGCCGAGGTCAATGTGGCCATCGGGCAGATGAGCCAGAGCCTGGTTCAACTCCTGGTGGTGGTCGGCGCGATTGCCGTCGCCATCGGCATCCTGAACCTGATCGGCGCGCAGGTCCGCAACGTGCGCCGCCTGCCGCGTGGGCTGTATGCGCTTGTCACGCTGGTGACCATGTTCTCGATCCTCGTGCTGCGCGTCATCGAGCGCGCGGGCGGGCTGGGCAGCAGCGAAGAATTTCCCATTGCGCCCAGTCTGACGCTGATGGATGCGCTGCAGGTCGCGGTCGAGTCAGCGCTGGCCGGGTTGTTGTTCTTCTTCCTGGTCTACGCCGCCTACCGTTTGATGCGGCGCGGCGTGAACGTGTGGAACG
>JADZBY010000423.1 GCA_020851855.1 Anaerolineae bacterium | reverse complement strand
GCTGAAACCACGAAGCCCTGCCGGGCTGAGGATGAAATTCCAGCCCAAAGGGCTTTGTACATTCAGCCCGGTCGCTTCAGCGCCGGGCGCGCCAGGCGATCCGCATGAGGCTGTGGCACTCCATCAGAATCCGAAGCGGAGCGGCCTCAGCGTATCTCACGGGCGAGCGCCTGAAGCCGGGCCACGCGCTCGCGGGTCGGCGGGTGTGTGGAAAACAGGCCGGCCAGCCCACCCAGCCCGGCGGATGCATTGCTCTGCAGTGGATTGACAATATACATATGGGCGGTGGCCGGATTGACCGGCGGCACGCCGCCCCGGACCATCATCTGCTGATTGGCGCTCTCCAGCGTTTGCAGGGCGCTGGCCAGCGGCAGCGGGTTGCCCATGATTCGCGCCCCGGCTTCGTCCGCCACGAACTCACGGGAGCGCGAGATGGCCGCCTGGATGATCGCGGCGGCGATGGGCGCAAGGATCATCATGAACAGCGCGCCAAAAGCCCCCAGCGCACTGCCGCCGTTGCGGTCCCGCGAGCCGTACCCGTAGCCGCCGCCCATCAACATGCCCCAGCGCGCCATGCCCGCCAGCGTGGTCAATGCGCCCGCGATGGTCGCCGCCACGCTCGAAATCAGGGTGTCGCGGTTCTTGATATGCGCCAGCTCGTGCGCGACCACGCCCGCCACTTCCTCGCGGCTCAGTGTCTGCATCAGGCCGGTGGTCACCGCGACCGCGCCCTTTTCCGGGCTGCGTCCCGTCGCAAAGGCGTTCGGGACCGGGGAGTTGACCACCCACACTGTGGGCATGGGCAGCCCGGCGCGCTGGGCCAGTTCCCCGATCATCTGGTGCAGCTCCGGGGCCTGCTGCGGGCTGACCTGCTGGGCGCGGTTCATGCTCATGGCGATGCTGTCCGAGAACCACCAGGCTCCCAGGTTGGTGAGCGCGGCGAACACGAGCGCGATCATCACGCCGTTTTGCCCACCGAGCAGCCAGCCGAACGCCAGGATCAGGCCCGTGAGCGCTCCCAGCAGCAGGATTGTTTTGAGGTTATTCTCCATCATCGTCGGTCTTCTCCTTGAGTACCAGCACAGCATACGGCCTGAGTATTAATTTTAGCGAAATTCGGGGATACATGGTCCGCGTAACGTATTGGCGGGCGGCGGCCAGTCTGGCTACACTACGGTCTTGGGGACGGCTCCCCGGGAGGTACATCTTGACAGTTACTTATACACAAATCCGCATTTCTGACGCCGAACACCGCGCCCGCTGCGACAAACTGCTCGACCACATCCGGGAGCGTAACCTGACCGGCGTCGTGCTCTTTGACTCCGACTACGTGAAATACTATTGTGGATTTGCGTTCATCCCCACCGAACGGCCCATCGCCTTCATCATGCGCGCCGACGGCGAGCGCACCCTGTTCGTGCCGCGCCTGGAAGTCGAGCATGCCCGCGCCAATGCCCTGATCGACCGCGTGGCGCACTACGACGAGTATCCGGGCAAGATTCACCCCATGCACGCGCTGGCCGCCGGGCTGGCCGAGAGCGGCGTGGTGGGCGAGTTTGCCGCCGACAACGACGGCTACCCGTGGATTCTGGGCTATCGCGGCCCGCTGCTCTCCGAGGCGACCAACGCCCGGGTGTGCCTGGCGCGCGGCTTCATCGAATCGCAAATGGCGGTCAAGTCTGAGGCGGAGATCGCGCTCATCCGGGAGAGCGTGCGCTGGGCGAATCTGGCGCACATGCTGCTCCAACGCTACACCGTGCCCGGCGCGAGCGAGACGGAAGTTTCCCAGCGGGCGAGCAACGAGGCGACGCGCGCCATGCTGGACTCCATCGGGCCGATTTACCGTGCGCAGCCGCAGATGGGCGTCGATGGCGGCGCGTTCGCCGGGTATCGGGGCCAGATCGGGCGCAACTCGGCCATCCCGCACGCGTTGGCGAACAACATCACGTTCCAGGCGGGCGATGCGCTGGTCACCGGCGCATCGGCGGCAGTGTGGGGCTACCTGAGCGAGTTGGAGCGGACCATGTTCATCGGCGCGCCGAGCGAAGGCCAGTGCCGGATGTTCGACCACATGCTCGCCTTGCAGGATACGGCGATGGCGGCCATCCGGCCTGGCGTGCGCTGCGCGGATGTGGATAACGCGGTCCGGGAGTATTACGCCAAAAACGACCTGTGGCCGTTCTGGCGGCATCACGTCGGGCACTGCATCGGCCTGCGCTATCACGAAGGGCCGTTCTTGGACCTGGGCGACGAGACGACCATCCAGCCGGGCATGGTCTTCACCGTGGAGCCGGGCCTGTATTCGCCGGAACTGGGCGGATTCCGGCACTCGGATACGGTGGTGGTGCGCGACGACGGCGTCGAGATGCTCACCTACTACCCGCGCGACCTGGAAAGCCTGACGCTTTCCGCCTGAAGGGTGCGGCGCACGATTCGGCATTGACCGGGTCCGGGCGGCGGTCTATAATCTCTGCGCCCGGAGAGGTCGCATAGCTGGTCTAGTGCGCTCGCTTGGAAAGCGAGTAGGGTGAAAGCCCTCGTGGGTTCGAATCCCACCCTCTCCGCCATGTGGCGGCACGGCAGACGGCTTCGTCTGCCGTTTTCGTTCCTGTGAAAGGACTGCTGTGAACGCTCCCAGACCTGATCGTGCGGCGTCCATCGAGGACGAGCGCGCGCCACTCCGCAAACGCCTGCTGTATTTTGCTGTGTTCGCCCTGATCATCCTCGCCATCGTTGGCGGGACAGTTCTCCTGGTGTGGAATGACATTCAGAGCCGGTTAGAGACGCCAGCCCGCGAGCCAGTGGCCCGTGCCGAGGGCGTCCGCGTCAGCACGTTCGTCAGTTATGACGTGAAACGCGCCTTCCCCACCGGATTGGCCGAGGACGGCGACGGCGGTCTCATCGTGACGTTGCTCGGCACGGGCGCGGTGGACCGCGTAACCGACGATGGGCAGCGCGCCAACTTCCAGCAACTCACCGCGCCGGGAGCGATTGCACAGGGGCCGGATGGCATGCTGTACGTGGTGGATTATCAGG
>JADZBY010000422.1 GCA_020851855.1 Anaerolineae bacterium | reverse complement strand
TAGTAACATCATCAAGTGATAACAGACGCATCGTCCGGGCGCTTCTGGCGCGCCCCGCGCCACAAAACACCCGCGGTGTGATTAGGCCCGAAAAATAGCCCGCTCGGCTGTGCTCCACGCTCAGGAAAGGAACCTCTTATGAAACAGGCAGTCATGACTGCACCCGGCCAGATCGAGTTCCGCGACGTTCCCGCGCCGACGCCCAACGACGACGAGGTCATCCTCGCCACGAAGCGCATCGGCGTGTGCGGCTCCGATATTCACGTCTATCACGGGCTGCATCCGTACACCGGCTATCCGGTCGTGCAGGGCCACGAGGTCGGTGGGGTGGTGCACGCCGTCGGCAAGAACGTGACCGACCTGAAGCCGGGCGACAAGATCACGTTTATGCCGCAGGTGGTGTGCGGCAAGTGCTATCCGTGCACGCACGGCATGTACCACATCTGCGAGTCGCTCAAGGTGATGGGCTTCCAGACCGGCGGCGCAGGCCAGGAATACTTTGCCCTGCCGCGCGAGAACGTGCTCAAGCTGCCCGACGACATGCCGCTCGATTACGCGGCGATGATCGAGCCGATTGCCGTGACCGTGCACGCGCTGGCGCGGGGCGGCGGCGTGGAAGGCAAGCGCGTGATCGTGCTCGGCGCGGGGCCGATTGGCAACCTGACGGCGCAGGCGGCAAAAGCGCTGGGTGCATCGGCGGTCATGATCACCGACATCAGCCCGTACAAGCTGGAAAAAGCGCGCCGCTGCGGGATCGATCTGGCGGTGAACACGGCGCAGGAGAACCTGGGCGACGCCATCGCCAAGCACTTTGGCCCGGAAAAGGCCGACGTGATCCTCGAATGCGTCGGCGTCGAGGCGACCATGACCGACGCCGTCAACTACGCGCGCAAAGGCTCGACCATTGTGGTCGTGGGCGTCTTCGGCAAGAAGCCGACCGTCGACCTGGGGCTGGTGCAGGACCGCGAATTGACGCTGACCGGCACGCTGATGTACCAGAAAGTCGACTACGAGAAGGCGATTGAGCTGGTGGCGTCGGGCAAGATGGCGCTGGGGGAGATGGTCACGCACCGCTTCCCGTTCGAGCGCTACCTGGACGCCTATCACGCCATCGAAAACTCGAAGGGCGAATACCTGAAGGTCATGATCGACCTGGGCTGATGCGCGACATGCGGCCCTCGCCTGCCGGAGCGGCGACGCGCGGCGGACGAGGGCCATTTTCCACCCCGCGAAAGGATTTTTCTCCATGATGAAGGGTTTTGCCGCCGGCTTGTGGGTGTTTGCCGAATCCGCCGAGAAGTTCGGCAGCTACGTGGGGACCAACCCGGTCCGCAAGCAGATCGAGATGGCGGCGTCCGTGCCCGGCCTGAAGGGCGTGGAGCTGATCTCGCCGCTGCACATTGACCTCAAGAACGCGCGCGACGTGAAGGGCTGGCTCGACGACGCGGGTTTGGAGCCGGTGTCGGTCAACCCGTATGTGTGGACGGAGCCGACCTGGAAATACGGCGCGTTCACCTCGCCCGACCCGACGGTGCGCCAGCAGGCCATCGACCGGGGCAAAGAGGCCGTCGAGATCGGGCACATCATCGGCGCGCGGCGTATGTGCCTGTGGCCCGGCGAAGATGGCTGGGACTACCACTTCCAGGCCGATTACCGCCGGCTGTGGGAGCTTGAGGCGGAAGGTGTGCGCCAGATCGCCCTGCACGACCCGGAAACGCGCATCGGCGTCGAATACAAGCTGCACGAGCCGCGCACGCACATGCTGATCAGCAACGCCGCCAAAGCCGCGCTGCTCGGTGAGGAGCTTGGCCTGCCCAACGTGGGCGGTTATCTCGATTTCGGCCACGCGCTGATGGCCCGCGAAGTCGCCGCCGAGTCGGTGGTCGTGCTGGCGCGGCGAAACCGGCTGATGGGCGTGCACGTCAACGACAACTACGGGCTGGGCGATGATGACATCGTCGTCGGCTCCGTGCATTTCTGGGAGATGGTCGAATTTCTGCTGACGCTGGACGAGGTCGGCTACGACGGCTGGCTGACGCTCGACCTCGTGCCCAAGCGCGAGGAAGTCGTCGCGGCGTGCGCGCATTCCATCCACGCGCTGCAGGTGTACCTGGGCCTGATCAAACACCTGGATCGCGCTGCGCTGCGCGCTGCCCAGGCGGACATGGACGCGCTCAAGGTTCAACGCCTGATTCACGACATGCTCGGCCAGGGCGTGCCGGCCTGAGACGAGGAGCAAAGAACCATGCTTGGCATCGTGGTGACTGAACCCAATAAACTTCAGGTGGTCGACGTTCCGGAGCCGACGCCCGGACCGTACGAGGCGCGGGTCAGGACCGAGCTGGCCTGCCTGTGCAACATGACCGACCGCAAGCTGATCGAGGGCCATTTCCCCGGCGTGGAGAAGTATCCGCTGCTGCTCGGCCACGAGACGGTGGGCATCGTGGACGCCGTCGGGGACAAGGTGCGCAATTTCAAGGTCGGGGATCGTGTCGTGGGTGGGCTGTTGTTGAACACGACAGACCCGAAGTACGCCAGCGGATGGGGCGGCTTTTCGGGCTACACCATCGCCACCGATCACAAGGCGATGGTGGCCGATGGCGTGGCCGACGCCGATCACGGCTGGCTCGAAGTCCACGAGATCATGCGCAGCGTGCCCAACGATGTGGCCGTCGAAGACGCCGTCATGCTCTGCACGTGGCGCGAGGTGTACGGCGGCTTTGGCGATTTCAACCTGACGCCCGGCAAGGACCTCGTGGTCTTTGGCGCGGGGCCGGTCGGGCTGAGCTTCGTCAAGTTCGGGCGGCTGTTGGGCCTGAACAACATCTACTCGGTGGACCTCATGCCCGCCAAGCGCGAAAAGGCGTTGGAGATGGGCGCTACGGAAGCCTTCGCGCCCGATTCGCCGGAGTTCAAGTCGCTGCTAGAGCGGCGCGGCGGCAAACGGCTGGATGCGCTGGTCGATGCGGTGGGCAAGGAGAGCATCATCAACGCCTGCCTGCCGCTGGTCAAACTGGGCGGCACGATTGGCGTGTATGGCGTCATCGATACGCCGTCGATCCGCGTCGACAAGGACACCGGCCCGTACAACTTCGACCTGATCATCCACCAGTGGCCGACGCGCAAGCGCGAGCACGACGCCCAGGAGCCGCTCATCGAGTGGATTCGCGCCGGAAAGCTCAGCTACAAGGAGTTCGTCTCGGCGGAGTACCCGATCCAGGACATCGCCGCCGCGTTTGAGAACTCCAAGACCGGCAAGCCGATCAAGACGCTGCTGCGGTATTAGGCGTCGAGATCGACCGGAGCCGCCCCGCGCTGAAGC
>JADZBY010000421.1 GCA_020851855.1 Anaerolineae bacterium | reverse complement strand
TACCATTCGCCGGGCAGATTGGGCATGACCAGCGGGCAGCCCTTGTCGTAATCGACGCTGGCCGGCGCGCCGACGCCCACCGCGTACACGTCCGTGGCGCTCAGGCCCGCTTCCTCGACGAGCGCCCGGCACAGCCCGGCGATGCGCTCCGTGACGGCGTCCGGGCCGTCCTTTGAGATGGTGGGAATGGTCTTGTGCGTGACGACGGCGTGCGATTCGACATTGAGCAGCAGCCCGGCGATTTTCGTGCCGCCCAGGTCGATGCCGATAGCAAAGGTCATGAGCAGAACCCTCGTGGGAAGCCCTCACCGGTCCTGGCAGGCGGGTGTTTTTGCTCCCGCACGCCGGATCGAGGCAAAGGTCAGGCAGGGCGAACCGCGCCCGATTGTAACCGAGTCGGCGCTCCGCACAAAGGGCGAGGTCCAAGCAGGCCGCATGTCATCGGCGGATTTGACAGCCGCCTGTTGCTGGCATACATTCTCTAGCCACCAGCGAAAGGACGGCACTTTGGACAACACCTCGCTCGGCATCTACACGACCCGGGTGCGCGATCTGTGGACGAGCGATGTGCTCGTTATCGGCAGCGGCTCGGCGGGCGCGGCGGCGGCGATTGCAGCCGCACAACAGGGCGCAAGCGTCACCCTCATCGAGCGCTACGGCTTCATGGGCGGGACCAGCACCCAGGTGCTCGACACGTTCTACGGCTTCTACACGCCCGGCAGCGCGCCCAGGAAAGTGGTGGGCGGCGTGCCCGATCAGGTGGTGACAGGGCTTCAGGACCGCAGCCGAGTGCTCTTTCGGCCCAACACTTACGGGGCCGGGCAGGGTATCACCTATGACCCGGAAACGCTCAAGGTGGTTTGGGAGACGCTCGCCATGCAGGCCGGGGTGCGCCTGGTATACCACACCACGTTTGTAGACGTTCTGCGCATCGGCTCGCACGTGACCGGCGTCGTCGCGGTGGGCAAGGGCGGCTTTTTCCGGCTGCGCGGCAAGGTCATCATCGATGCATCGGGCGATGCGGACGTGGCGGCTGCGGCGGGCGCGCTCTATGAAGGCCCGGCGGATGGCGGCCCGCTGCAATCGCTGACCACGACGTTCCACCTGATCAACGTCGATGTAGCGCAGGCCAGGGCAGTCAAGAAGGATGAATTGCACCGCCTGATGCAGGAAGCGGTCGAGAGTGGCCGGTACGAGCTGCCGCGCCGCGAGGGCAGCGTGCACATTACGCCGCTGGAAGGCGTCATGGCCACGAATATGACCCGCGTGGGCGACGTGGACCCCACCGACCCGCTGGCCCTGACTGCCGCCGAGGTCGAAGGGCGGCGGCAGGCGTTCGAATACGCCCGCTTCCTGCGCGACCGAGTGCCGGGCTATGAACACGCGGAGTTGGCCCATCTGAGCCACCAGATCGGCGTGCGCGAGAGCCGCCGAATCTATGGCCAGTATCGCCTGACGCGCGAAGACGTGCTCGGCGCGTGCAAGTTCGAGGACGCCATCGCCAAGTGCGGCGCGCCGATTGAGGAACACCACGCCGGCAGCGATACGCGCTGGCAATACCTGCCCGACGGCGAGACGTATGACATCCCGTTCCGCGTCCTTGTGCCCGCCGTGGTGGAAGGGCTGCTCGTGGCCGGGCGCTGCCTGTCCGCCGACCACGACGCGCACGCCTCGGTGCGCAGCATGGGCCAGTGCATGGCGATGGGGCAGGCGGCGGGCGTCGCGGCGTCGCTGGCGGCAGCGCACAGTATGCCGCCGCACGAGGTGAACATCAAGACGCTTCAGCAGCGGTTACGGGCGATGGGCGCGGTCATCCACGAGGAAGACGTGCAGATGGCGTGAGGACGCTTGCGCCCTGTCACGGCTCCAGATGCCGCTGGCGGGCGTCGTTGTGGCCGGCGCTCGACTGGAAAACGAGCAGGACGAGCGCCGCTGCCTCGCTCTCATTCGCCAGGCAGTGCGGCTGGGACGCCTCGAAGAGTAAGCTATCGCCCATCCGCAGGCGATACGCCTCGTCAGCCACGCGGTACATCACCTCACCGGTCAGGCAGTACACAAATTCCTGGCCGGCGTGAGTGACCGGCGACGAATCCGCCCCGGCCCCGGGAGCAAGCGTGACCAGGAACGGCTCCAGTTGCTGGTTGCGCAGGCCGCTGCCCAGGCTCTCGATGCGCATCCCGCCCCGGTCCGCCGCCATGCGATTGCCGCCGCGCACCAACACCGTGGTGCTCTGCTGCTCCGACTGAAAAAAGGCGGCGATGGGCACACCAAGCGCCTGGGCCAGCAGGTGCAGCGAGGTGACCGTGGGCGAGTGCTCGCCGCGCTCGATACGGCTGATGGCGTTTACCGAGAGGTCACAGCGGGCTGCCAATGCGCGCAGCGACAGGCCGCGCGTTTCCCGAAGCGCCCGCAGCCTCTGCCCGACATTCGGGGCGGCGTCTCTCTCGTCCATCGCCTGACTCTTTCCGGTGTTCCGATGCCCTGGGCCAGCCGTGCTTACTCCCAGCCAATCGTACCACGCGCGCCGCCGATCTCGCAGTCATTGGCTTCCGCCGTGCAGCCGGTGAAGTACAGCCAATACTCGTCTTCGGCCTTCACAAATGTGGGCTGGCACACGCAGTAGCTCGCCCAGGGCTGATCGACGTGCTGGCGGGTCAGGATGGCGGCGTCGCGGCTGCGGAAGGTGCGCCAGTGCAGGCCGTCATCGCTCATCCCATAGCCGATGTACGTGGGGCAGCCGGGCGTGGTTGATTCCGGACACGTCGTGCTGAAGATCATCTCCCAGCCGCGGTCGGTCAGGTGCACGTCTAGGCCCCATACGGACAGCAACGACTGGGAACCGTCCGGCGCAACGTCCAGGATCGGATCACTCGCAGCGTAAGGCGGCTCCGTCGTGGCCGGATCGTCGACCTTCGTCCAGGTGACGCCATCGGGCGATGTGGCCATGCCGATCAGGCGCGGCAGCGGCAGAAGATACTCCGCGCCGCCGGAATAGTACATCACGTAGCCCGTTTCGGTGTGGATTACGGCGTGCGGCATGATGAAACCCTCATCCCAGTCGCCCGGCCCGCCAGCGCTCAGAAGCGGCTGCGGGTCGCGCACCCACGGCCCGGCGGGATCGTCGGCGACCGCGCGCCCGATGTGTTGCCCCGGTCCGGCGCACGGTGTGGAGTTGCCCGCGTAGTACATCACCCATTGCTCGCCGTCCAGGATGGGAACGCCGATGGACACGCACATGGCGTCGTATCCCTCACCATCCGGCTCCAGGATGGGATTGTCGGCGTGCAGCGTCCAGTCGAGGCCATCGTCGGACGTGGCGAAGCCAATCGCCGCCGGTTTGCCCGATCGCTGACACGAGCCGGAAAAGAACATGTAGAAACGATCCGCGTGCTTCACGATCTTCGGCGCGAAGATCGTGCCCTGCTCACAGCCCCAGCCGCCGCCCGCGCTGCGCTGGATGACCGGGTTGCCGTCAAAGGGGGTAAATTCCGGGGCGGGAGACGGCGCGTCGCCATCGGCGTCCTGGGCGTTCACTGGCGTAACCGTCAGAACCAGCAAGGCCAGTCCCAGCGCGACGAGCGCCGCGAATGTCGGATGCAGAGTGCCAGGGCGACCTTTGACCATCGGATTCTCCCCGAATGAACTGAACGACATATCCACTTTCAGTATACACACATCACAGAAAAATGGTACAGATACGCCGCGCGCCGTCGTGAGGGATTTGTTAGAACGAAACTGATATAATTAAACCTCAGTGTGAAACGATCAGAGCGAAAGGCTGCTGGATGTCTCACCCGCTTATCGGTATTCCCGCGTTTTTTGACACGTCCGCGCCGGATAAGATGCCGCCGCGCTTCGGCATGAGCCGCCCGTACATCGGCGCGCTGGAACGCACGGGCGCACTGCCGGTGATCCTGCCGCTCGCGCTGGAGCGAGAGACACTGCGGCGGCTGTACGAGCGCATCGACGGCCTGTTCATGGCGGGCGGCGGCGACCTCGACCCGGCCTGTTACCTGCGGGACAGCCACCCGGCCACCTCTGGCATCGATCCCCTTCGCGACGAGACGGAACTGGCCTTAATTCGCTGGGCGCTGGACGACGGCAAGCCGATCCTGGGCGTGTGTCGCGGCGTACAGGCGCTCAACGTGGCAGCAGGCGGCACGCTGGTGCAGGACCTTGCCGCACAGCGGCCCGGCTCGCTCCGCCACC
>JADZBY010000420.1 GCA_020851855.1 Anaerolineae bacterium | reverse complement strand
TAAGTCCGGTCTTGGCGAAAGGGAACCTTGCTGGCTAGAGATGAAGTAGAGAGGCCGCACCAACAGGGGCGATGAGGCGGACAATGGAGTCAGCGATGCGGACGATGGCGGACATCACCGTTTGTCAGGTTAGGCGTCGGTCGCCGCGACGATACGTGATCCTAGAGACGGCGAAGGCGAGCCGCCTTCGAGGGAATATACGCACCCCGTCGGTTATGTAAGAATGTACATAACTATTGCGGTAGCTTAATTCATGTGTACACTTATGTATACTGTTATACCCCTATGAGAGCGTTTACGCGGACTTTTGAGACAACGGGCACTGGCTGGTCTCCGGCGCGCTCCTGACCCGCTTCGTCCGACCCCATCACAGCTTGCGTCTGGTTACGACTGGCCTCAAGCGCCGCGACCGCGCCCGAACGCCCGCCTGTGGTCTGTCCGCGACCTGCTGAGCGCCCCCGCGCCGCAGGCCCTTTGAGTTCTTACAGGCACCGATTTTGACCTTCAGCGCACGCAGCGTACGCTGAACACAGCGCCCTGATCACCTCGTCGGGTGCCCGGTGCGCCACTGTACCGACCTCACCACGTTGTTCCAGTTCGGTGGAATTAAAGTGTGTCTGCAAACCCTCACCCCCGGCCCCTCTCCCTCATGGAGAGGGGTGCGGAAACCCAGGATTCCCGCTTTTTCTCCCCTCTCGCCATGAGGGAGAGAGGGGCCGGGGGAGTGAGGGTCAACACGAAAACGGGCTTTGCAGACACACCCTAGCAACACTTCCCGTTTGGGGCGCTCCGCTTTCGTAGCCGTCGGTGGAAGGAAGGAAAGGGGTGTCTCGGTCGGGAACAGCGCTCAGAGGATTTCGGACTACCCCGAACGCACTGGTAGACGGTCGTATGGCGAGAAGGACATAGCGGCTACAGGGAATCTGAACACAGCGCTTGGATTTGCGTCTGATGCGTCTTACAATCCCGATAGGGTCTTCTGGAGCAGCAGGTTGGCATGAAGGACAAGAAGATACTTGTTGTCGAGGATGACTCGGCAATCCGTGAAGTGGTGCGGAAGTACCTCGAGGTGGAGGGCTTTAGCGTCCTGGAGGCCATCAGCGGCCCGTCAGCACTGGTGGCGCTGCACGAGCAGGCCATCGATCTCGTCATTCTGGATATCATGCTGCCGGGCCTGGATGGTTTCGCCATTGCGCGTGCAGTGCGCGAACCACTCTCTCCACAGCAGATGACGACTTCCAGCAGTGTGCCGATTATTGCGCTGACTGCAAGGGGAGACGAATCCGACCGCCTGACCGGCTTTTCGCAAGGCGTCGATGATTACGTGGTGAAACCCTTCAGCCCGCGCGAACTGGTTGCACGTGCGAAAGCGGTTCTGCGCCGTGGTCAGCCTCATTTCGATAGGGTCGAAAACGCGCTCAGCATTGGGACGCTCAACATCGATCCGGCCCGCCGCCAGGTACTGCTGAATGGCATTTCGGTGCCCCTGACCGCCAAGGAATTTGAGCTGCTGTATACGCTTGCCCGTCATGCCGGCCAGGTGTTCACCCGCGAGCAACTCCTGGATCGCGTCTGGGGAATGGAATTCTACGGAGACGCCAGCACGGTCACTGTCCATATCCGGCGGCTGCGTGAGAAAATCGAAGCTGACCCTGCGCATCCGGCGTTTGTGCACACCGTATGGGGCGTTGGCTATAAGTTCGAGGTAACCTGAGCGATGCGCACGGTAATTCTGTTCGCTGCCACGGTTCTGGCCGCCTTTGGACTGGCGATGTTGATTGTCGTCCCGAACCTGAACCCGCCCGCCGCCGATTTGGAACAGCTATTCCTGTTCATGGGGAGCTCGGGCGGGGCGACGGTGGCAGTATCTGCGCTGCTGCGTTACACGGGTATCCTTCAGCGTTCGCGCAGCATTCGCTTTGCGCTGCTGGCAGCCCTTGTGCTGCTGGTACTCCTGGTAGTCGTCAATGTGTGGTTGGTCGCCGAGCTGATGTTTATCAGCCAGCATGATCTGGTGCTGACGGTGGCGCTGCTCATCTTCGCCAGTGTCATCGGCATCATTGCGGTGTGGTTTACCGCGCAGCCCATCATCGAGCGCGTACAGAGTCTCTCCGACGCGGTGAATCGGCTTGGCCACGGCGATTTGCAGGTGCGCCTGCCCGTGCAGGGCAACGATGAACTGGCGCGCCTGATTGCACGTTTCAACCAGATGGCGGCAGCACTCGAACAGGCCGAAGAGCAGAAACACCAGTTAGCGCAGTCCCGGCGCGATCTGATCGCCTGGATTTCCCACGATCTGCGCACGCCGCTGGCGGCAATCCGGGGGATGCACGAGGCAATTCTCGACGGTGTGGTATCCGATCCAGCAACAATCACCCGCTACATCCGCAGTTCGCAGCACGAAGTCGAGAGCCTTAGCCGCCTCATCGACGACCTATTCACCCTGAGCCGCGCCGATCTCGGCCAGATGGATATGAACAAGGAACCCGTCTCGCTACGGGACCTTATCTCCGATACGCTCGGCAGCCTGGCAGCGCAGGCAAACCGCCGGGCGATAAAACTGCAGGGCAGTGTGGAAAGTGGTATCGATACCGTGCAGATGGTCCCGGAAAAGATTCAGCGCGTACTGTACAACTTGCTGGACAATGCGCAGCGTTACGCCCCCGCCCAAAGTGTGATTACCTTGTGCGCAAAGCGGGATGGGCAGGCTGTCCATGTCAGCGTCCACAATGCCGGGCCGGCCATCATCCCAGCGGATATGCCCCGCATTTTCGAGCGCTTCTACCAGGCAGAAGCATCGCGTACCCAGGACACAATTCAAGACGAACGGACACACCGGGGAGCAGGGCTTGGCCTGGCCATTGCCCGCGCCTTCGTGGAAGCGCATGGCGGCATGATCTGGGTCGAAAGTACGCCCGAACAAGGAACAACCTTCACCTTTTCGCTTCCTCTTGAAGCTCAGTCCATGTCCCGCTGAATCTCGTAATCCTTTCGTAAGAATTGCGACATTTCTCCGTAATCTCCTGACCTTACAGTGATCACGGGATTAAACACTTCTACCGAAAGGAAATCTCGATGCGAAACCGTCTGTTGATCCTTGGACTGTGTGCTACCGTGACCGCCTTCGCACTGGCCCTGCCCGCTCCCCGTGTTAGCCAGGCACAGGGTGACATGCTCACCTGTGATTCTACCCTCGTACTCATGCTGTATATCGCCGAGCACGATTACGGCTTCAAATCCATGATGGATGTGTCGACGCTGGAAAAAGGCCAGTTCAAACCGTGGTTTGAAGCGATGATGGCCGACAGCATGATGGAAGCCACGTCCGACGCTATGATGGGCACACCCGAAAGTATGATGATGGCAACGCAGGACGCCATGATGACGATGCTGCAGCCGGGCAACGTGCAGGACGAACCGGAGGGCTGCACCACGCTGCGCGCCGAAATAGAGGCATTTCTCTACAACACGATCAGCGCCAAGATGATGATGCAATAGCGCGGTTCGCTCGTCTGTGGGCAGAAGATAGTACATCTTCTGCCCACGAAAGAAGGTAACGCCGATGAGTGCAACCAGCTTCCCCAGATTGCCTTTGCTCATGCGTGTTCTTGTTCCTTCGCTGCTGACGATTCCGCTGTTGGCCGTGCTGTTTGCGGCGTATGCGGTCGTTGGCGTGGAGTATGCGCCGTTTGCCCTGTTCGACTGGCTCGCACGGATTCTACCCGGCCCCGTGGTCACGTTTGGCATCGATCTGATTGTCGGTGTGATTCGCGGCCTGAACCTCGGCCCGACCGACACTACCGCGAAAGTCGCCGAGCAGATCATGGCGATCTTGCTGACTTTCGTGGTTCTGACCATCACCGGCGCTCTCTTCCTGACATTTAGCCAGACACGCAAAGAGTCCCGACGTGTGCTGGCAATCGGCCTGGCGCTCGGGCTGGGAGCGGGCGTTACAGCCCTGTTGATAATCGTATCCCTCAACCGAACGCTGGGATGGGCACAGGCGATCTTCCTGCTGACTACTTTCACCGTGTGGGGAACGGTGCACAGTTACGCACTGCTGCGTCTGAGGAATGTCGCGCGGGTGCTGAATACCACGAACACGAGTCGTCGCCAGTTCCTGATCCAGATAGGCGGCGTGTCCACGGTGATCACTGTCGTAGGGGCCGGCCTGAGCACGTTCCTAAGTACGCGACTAACAAACGGCGCTTTCCCTCTCCAGGCTGGTCTACCTGAGGGCAGCACACTGCCGCCGCCCACGCTCACGCCCAGTGGATTCATGCCGGCGGAAGGTACGCGCCCGGAGATTACCCCAGTAGCCAGACACTACCGCATCGACATCAATTCAGGTGCACCACAGCCTGTTGACCCGGCAACCTACCGCCTGCGGATTACCGGGCTGGTCGAAAACCCTGTCGAACTGTCGCTCGACGACGTGCACCAGCTTGGCCCGGCGCTTGATCAGTACATTACCATGTCGTGCATTTCCAACCCCATCGGGGGCGACCTGATCGGCACAACCCGCTGGACGGGCGTAAGCATGCAACATCTGCTGGATCGCGTGCTTCCTAAGCCAGGGGCGACCCACATACTGATCACTGGTATGGACGGTTTCTACGAGATCGTGGCGCTCAGTCTTATCCGCAGCGATCCGCGAGTGATGCTGACCTATGCCTGGGATGGGCAGCTGCTGCCCGTGCGAAACGGCTTTCCGTTGCGCATCCACGTGCCCGATCACTACGGCATGAAACAGCCTAAATGGATCACGGGCATGGAATTCATTTCCGCCTGGGAGCCTGGCTACTGGGTGGCACGAGGTTGGGATCAGGAGGCGCGAGTGCGGGCCACTTCGGTGATCGATACCGTGGCAGTCGATGCACGCTTCACGCGAGATGGCATGGCCTATATCCCGGTTGGCGGAATAGCCTGGGCCGGCACGCGCGGAATTTCCCGAGTGCAGGTCAAAAGCGATGAAGGGGAATGGGTGGACGCTCAGCTTGGCGATCCTCTCTCGGACAAGACATGGGTGCTGTGGCGCTATGACTGGCCCTACCAGCCTGGCCCGCATACTTTCGCAGTACGTTGTGTAGAAAAAGACGGCGCTGCCCAGATCGAAGAAACTGCCGGTGTGCGACCAAGTGGCGCAACTGGCCTTCACGAACACGCGGTGAACCTTTAGGAGTCAACAGCGCTGCGTTGCTGCCGGATGATGTGCCTGCCTTCAAAGAGGCCAAAGACCTGCTCAATCGCAAGTACGAATTGTTCGTCGAACAGGGCGCGGACGCGCTGGACGACATTCGCAGTGTGAATGCAAGTTTGCCTGCGCTGCGCGAAGCTGCCGCCAAAGACTTCCCCCTGAGCGAATCTGAGGTGGTCACATACCGGGGGCAGCTGGCGGTTCATGACGTGGAACGCAGCGCAGTCGAACGCCTGCAAGGACGATGGGGTAGGTCACTTCCCCGGCATTGCCTACGAGACGATGATGCGCTGAGCACCGCCGTCGTTAACTTCTTCCGGGAGCGGGACGAGCTTGCGCCGTGCTCCCGGATAGGCCCCTCTCTCAGACACGAGATCCAGCCGCCGTGTTCCATCTTATAATGAATCGTAATGGCCTCGTCGGTATACGGCCTTCGGCGCTGAAGCGCTTTTCGCCACACGGCCGCACGTCAGCGCACCTGTACGGTCTTGTTAGACTATGCGGGAGGTCCTTCATGGCCGACCTGAGCGGACGGACGATCAAGGGCTACGAATTGCGCGAGTGCATCGGGGCGGGCGGCTTCGGCGCCGTCTACCGCGCCCACCAGCCCGCCGTGAACCGCGACGTAGCGGTGAAAGTCATCCTCGCCCAACACGCCGACAACCCGGACTTCATCCGCCGCTTCGAGGC
>JADZBY010000419.1 GCA_020851855.1 Anaerolineae bacterium | reverse complement strand
GACCTGGACTCCGTCCCTGAAGCGGCGATCCAGGCCGCCCAGGACGCCGGAGCGCTGATCCTGCGTCACAAGGTCGAGAAGGACGAAACCGATCTCGAGCTGGCGCTGATCGAGGCCGTGCAGCGCGGCGCGGACCCGATCCGCATCCTCGGCGCATCCGGCGGGCGGCTCGACCACCTGATCAGCAACGTGTACCTGCTGGCGCTGCCACAGCTCACCGGGCGCGACGTGCGGCTGGTGGACGCCGGCGAAAGCGCGTGGCTGGCGCGGCCTGGCGAGCACACCATCCGCGGGCAGCCGGGCGATACGCTCTCGCTCGTGCCGGTGGCGGGCGATGCGCAAGGCATTCGTACCGACGGCCTGTATTATCCCTTGCGCGGCGAAACGTTGCGTTTTGGCCCGGCGCGCGGCACGAGCAACGTGATGACCGCCCCGTGGGCGCATGTGGCGTTCGAAAGCGGCCTGTTGCTCATCATCCACATCACCGGGAAGGCGGAATGATGCCCAACAATCGCCGCCTCGCCGCCGTGATCCGCCGCCTCGCGCCGCCTATCCTGGCCGTGATGGCGCTGGTCATCGCCTGGGAAGCGCTGGCGCGGCTGGACACATCGCGGGCGCGCATCATCCCTGCGCCGACCGAGGTGATCGACGCGCTCATCCGCACCCGCCAATCGCTGCTCACGGCGCACATCCCAACCACGCTGGCCGAGGCGCTGATCGGGCTAGGCATCGCCTTTCTGCTGGGTGTGCTACTCGCCGCGTTGCTCGACTTCTCCGTACCGCTCAAGCGTGCCGTGTATCCGCTGCTGGTCATTTCGCAGACGATCCCGATTGTGGCCATCGCGCCGGTGCTGATCCTGCTCTTCGGCTTCGGCGCAGAGCCGAAAATCGCCGTGGTGGTGCTGTTCTGCTTCTTTCCCGTCACGGTGGCCATGATCGACGGCCTGACGAGCGCCGATCCCGACCTGGTGGCGCTGCTGCGGGCGATGGCCGCCTCACGCTGGCAAATCTGGCGCAAAGTGCGGCTGCCCTCGTCGCTGCCGTCCATGTTCAGCGGGCTGCGCATTGCGGCGGCGTACAGCATCGGCGGCGCGGTCATCGGGGAGTTCATCACGGCGCAGTACGGCCTGGGCCAATATCTGCGCTCCGCGTACAACACCGGCCAGGTCGACCAGGGCTTTGCCGCCATCGTCATCACGGCGGCGCTCAGCGTGGGACTGGTGCTGCTGATCGGCTTGATCGAACGGCTGGCGCTGCCCTGGTACTTCAGCCTGGCGCGCCAGGGCCAGTGGGAAGAACCGGGAATCTATTGATGGAATGGAATAGGAGTGGAACGCCCATGAAACGCCTCTTTGCACTGCTGGTGATGATTCTGCTGATCGGCGCGACGCCCGTGATTGCGCAGGACGGCCCGACCGCCACGCCCGAAGCGACCGCCGCGCCCGATCCGCTTGGCGGCGCGACCGAATTTGCGCGGGCAAACGAACGCACGCTGATCACGATCATGCTGGACTGGACGCCCAATACGAACCATCTCGGCCTGTACGTGGCCCAGGCGCGCGGCTACTACGACGAAGCCAGTCTCGACGTGACGATCCAGCCCGCGGGCGATATACAGGTAGAGCAGGTGGTCGCGCTGGGGCAGGCGCAGTTTGGGATCAGCTATCAGGAAACGTTCACATACGCGCGCGCCGAGGGCACGCCCATCGTTTCGGTGGCGGCCATCATCCAGCACAACACGTCCGGCTTTGCCGCGCTGGCCGACCGGCGCACGCTGAACTCGCCCGCCGATCTGGTCGGGCTGCGCTACGGCGGCTTCGGCTCGGCCATCGAGCGCCCGGTGATCAACAGCCTGATCACGTGCGCGGGCGGCCAGCCGGACAGCTTCGAAGTCATCGATATCGGCTTTGTCGAGGCGTTTCCGCTGATGGAGCGCGACCGGATTGACTTCGTCTGGCTCTTCTACGGCTGGGACGGCATCCGCGCCGAACGGCAAGGGCTGGATTTGAGCCTGCTCATGCTCAAGGATTATACGGACTGCGTGCCGGACTACTACACGCCGATCCTGATCACGGGCGAGACGATGATCGCGGAGCAGCCCGACGTGGTGCGGGCGTTTGTGCAAGCCACGGCGCGTGGTTACGCCGATGCCATCGTGGATTCGGCGGGCGCGGCGGCGATCATGCTCGATGCAGCGCCTGATCTTGACAGGACCCTCGTGGAAGCCAGCGCCGCGTGGCTGGCCGGAGAGTTCCAGGCCGATGCGCCGCGCTGGGGTGAGCAGCGCGCGGAAATCTGGGATGCGTTCACGGCCTACATGGTCGAAAACGGCGCGCTGGCCGAGCCAATCGACAGCGCGACGGCTTTCACCAATGACTTCTTGCCGGGCGCGGCGGAGTAGACAGGACCAGCGCACACCATTCGCCACAACACAGATGCACCGGGTGCGTGATGTAGGGCCGGCTCGCGAGCCGCCCGCTTCCCGCCTCGCAGGGCGCGTCGCGCAGACAGGACCAGCGCGCGCCATTCGCCACAACACAGATGCACCGGGTGCGTGATGTAGGGGCGGCTCGCGAACCGCCTGCTTCCCGCCGCACAGGGCGCGTCGCGCAGACAGGACCAGCGCGCGCCATTCGCCACGACACAGATGCACCGGGTGCGTGATGTAGGGGCGGCGCGCGAGCCGCCCGCTTCCCGCCGCGCAGGCCCCG
>JADZBY010000418.1 GCA_020851855.1 Anaerolineae bacterium | reverse complement strand
GCGCGGATCATTGCCCGCAGCGGCTCCCAATAGGCGTCCATCTCGGCGCGATTCGGGATGGGCACGCCCGCCCGCGTCAGGCTTTCGGCCATGATTCGGATGTCCGGATCAGCGTCCCAGGCGTTCGGGTTGGCGGGCACGAGCGCCGCCTCGCGCGCGGCCTGCGCTTGCGCCGCCTCGCCCGTCACAAACCGGGCAAAATCCATGGCCGCATCGGTGCGCAGGCTATCCAGGCTCATGTACAGGTTCCAGGTGCGGATCAGCGGCGACCAGGGCTGGCCGTCCACGTCCGGCAGCGGCGCGACGACGAGCGAATCGCCCGGCGCGACCCGCAACTCGGCCAGTTGCCACGTTCCGCCCAGCAAAAACGGGGTGCGCCCTTCGCGGAAGGCGTCCGATGGCGCGTTCAGCGCGATGACGCCCGTCTCGGAGCGGCGATACACGTCCTGAAGGGTGCGCAGGTAGGCGGGCAGCGCGTCGCCCTCGCGAAGCTGGCTGCTCCCGGCGGCGTCCGCCAGTTGCCCACCCAGCGCGAAGAAGATTCCTGACGTCGGATAGAAGTCCAGGCCCATGATCAGGCCCGGCGACTGGTCAGTCGCGTGTTCCGCCGCCGCGCTGAGCAGGTCCGCCAGCGTGTCCGGCGGCGAATCGTCTCCGAGCAGGGCGGCGTTGGCGTACAGGGCCGGGCCTTCCAGCGCCACGGGCACGCCGAGGATGTGCGCGTCAAAGGTCACCGCGCGCCATGCCACATCCGCAACCTGGGCGCGGAAAGCCGGGTTGAGCCGCCCGTCAAGCTGCGCCAGCATCCGCCGGTTGGCCAGCACGCCCGCCCAATCGGACGGACCGAGCACCATGTCGGGCCGGTCCTGGCCTTCGGCGGGCGCGCTGAAGCGGTTCACCAGGGCGAAGAACGGCGCGTACTCGGCCCGGATGGTGCGGCCCGGATTCTCGGCCTCGTAGTCGGCAATCCAGCGGGCGAGCGCCTGTGCCTGCGCGCCCTGCCACGGATGCCAGAGCGTGAGCGCCGCCTGCGCCCTGGCAGGCAGCATGGCCACACCCGGCAGCCCGACAAGCAGCGCTGCCAGCACGCCCACCACAGCGATCCGTCGCCGCACCATTGCCCTACTCCCTGGTTACTTGGACGCCGGCTGGGTCGCCTCTGCCGTGGCGACCGGCTCCGGCAGCGCCTCTACCGGCAGGCCGACCATCTCGACGGCGTCGATCTCGTTCCAACTGCCGGTGATGGACTGGTCAAGGTTAATCAGCACCGTATCGACCGGGAATGTCACAATGCCCGGGTCCAGCGTGAAGACGCCGGGACACCCCGTGTTGCCGGGCGGATCGGCGCTGTCCGGCAGGACGAGCGTTTCGCCCGTCGCCCGGTTGCCGACTTCGACGCTGACAATCGCGCCGGGATTGTACGTCTGGTGAATGTTGATCTCGGTCGCAAGCACCGGCGTGTCGTAATACAGCACGAGATAATCCTCGCCGGTCCCGGTGGCCGACGCCCAGGCAGTCACGATGTCGCCGCACTCGAAGGTGTCCGGCGCGCCGGTGGCCTGCTGGAAATTCCAGCTTGTCTCGCTGTACTGCGACGTGCCATCCGCATCGCTCGCCCACTGGTGCAGCAGGCCGTCGGCGTCCAGGGTAGCCAGCGCGCCCACGCCGCCGGCGACTTCGATGGACTCCACGATGGCGGACAGCACCGGCTCGTAATCGCCCGGCGTATGGCCGATCCGCACGGCGATCAGGGCCAGTTGTCCGGGGAAGTTCAGGACGATGAGCTGCGATGGGTCATCCCACGCGCCGCCCGCGAAGGACGCCGTTACCGAGCCTTCCGGGCCGCCGTCATAGGGCACGATCTCGCTCACGACGCCGATGGCGGTCAGGACCGCCTGCGCCGCTTCTTCTGGCGTGGCGTTCGGCTCGATGCCCATATCCGGAAGCGTCAGCGGTTGGGCAAATTGGATCAGGATTTGCCCGGTTGGCAGCGCCACATCGGGATTGGCCGCATCGAGCGCTTCCTGGCTAGGCCCCAGGTTGATGGCGGAGCCGTATTCGTCGATCATCCAGCCCTTCGGATAGCCGAAAGTGATCCAACCGTCCTCGGATGTGTAGCGGTTGGGCAATGAGGGTTGCGCCAGGGCGGGCGCGCTGCCCGACAGCGCAAACGAGAGGCCAAGAGCGACGATGGTGAGCAGCAGCGCCGGGCGAAAACGGTTTCGCATCGAACCTTCTCCTGTGAAAAGCCCTACTTCTCTCCTCAAAGCGTGCCCTCGCACGCTGCCCGCATTGTACAACGCTTCGTGATCTGGCGCGCCTGGCTTGCCGCCGCGTCACGTCACCGGCATGGCGCTGCTGCCCGGCCCGGCTTTGGCATGGTACACTGACGCCTCGCGCCCGGTCGCCTCGCGGTAGCCGCGCACCACGGCGTCGAGCACGCCCGCGACGGCGTCATCCCTGACCAGGGCGATCACCGCGCCGCCAAACCCGCCGCCCATCATGCGCGCGCCGTAACAGCCGGGCTGCTTCTGCGCCAGATCGGCGATGATGTCTAGCTCGCGGATGGACACCTCGTACAAGTCGCGCAGGCTGGCGTGGCTGGCGTTCACGTAGCGCCCGACAGCCTCGATGTCGCCCCGTTCGAGCGCCGCGACCGTGTCCAGCGTGCGCCGGTCCTCGTTCACCACGTGCGTGGCGCGCTTCGCGGCGACTTCCGGCAACTTGTCGAGATTGGCGGCCAGCTGTTCGGGCGTCACGTCGCGCAGCGCCTTCACGCCGAGGATGCGCGCCGCCTCTTCGCACTGCTCGCGCCGCAGGCCGTACTCGCTGCCGACCAGCTCGCGCCGCACGCCGGTGTCGATGGTCACGATGGTCACGCCCTGCGGCAGTGGGACGGGCGTCGTTTCCAGGCTGCGGCAGTCGATCAGCACGGCGTGATCCTTCTGCCCGACGGCGGAGATCATCTGGTCCATCACGCCGCTGCGAATCCCGACAAAACGGTGTTCGACCTGCTGGCCGAGCAGCGCCTTTTCCGCCTGTGTGAGCGGGATGCCGAACAACGCCGAGGCCAGTTCCAGCATGGACACTTCGACCGCCGCCGACGAGCTAAAACCGCCGCCGCGCGGCACATCGCCCACGATGGCCACATCCATGCCGCGCAGCGTGTGGCCCTCTTCCCGGAGCACCCACAAGACGCCGCGCGGATAGCGCGTCCAGCCGGGCAGCGAGTCGTCGCGCAGGTTGTCCAGCATGAAAGACGCCTTGCCCTCGTAATCGAGCGAGAGGACGTTGACCCGGTTATCGTCGCGCAGCCGCCCGGCGAAGAAAATCGCCTTGTCGATGGCGGCGGGCAGCACGAAGCCGTCGTTGTAATCGGTGTGCTCCCCGATGATATTCACGCGGCCCGGCGCGCGAGAAATGAACGCCGGGCGCGCCTTGAACTCGTCAGCGAAGGCCGCCAGCAGGCGGTCGGGAAGCGGTTCCGTCAGGCTGAACATGAGGGCATTTTCTCCGGTTGAAGACGAATAGCCAGGTTATTTGCGGGGCAACGAGGCGAAACGTTGCGCCGTCGCCACCGACCACCGCAGCAGATCATCCAGGCTGCTGGCCAGATACAGGCTGGTTTCCGGGTGCTGCTGGTGCAGCGCGGCAGCGTGGTCAATGGTCAGCCGCCGCGCGCGCCGCGAGGCTTCTTCGAGGTTGTCGTTCGGGTGCGGGCTGAGCGCCGTTGCGGAATCCGGGCCAGCCGTGCCCGGCTCGTCGAGGTCATTGACCGCCGGGTCGATGTACAGGCCAAACGCCTGGTTGCGCAGCACGGCGCTCAAGGCCGCCCAGCCGCTCTCCGCCAGCGCGCCGATGCTGGCCGTGTCGGGCGTGATGGCCATCACGATGATGTCGGCGCGGCCAAGCTCTTCCACCTCGCGGCGGCTGTCGGCCTCGGTCCAGGTCGCCACGCGGGGATCGAAGAAGCCAATGCCGCGCTCGGTGAACGCCTTCTTAAACGGCTCGCGCCACCGTGAATCGCCCACCGTGCCCATCAGGAAGACCTTGACCATGGTACGAACCTCTGCCGGGGTTGCCGCCTCGTGGTACGGAGTTGCTGCGTCACCTTGTGCCGCTGAGTATAACCCCAAAGGCGGCGCGGCGTGCGCCCCAGGTTGTGGGGGATAGCGGTCTACCCGTCAATCTCCGGGTTTTCGCCGGGCTGGGGCGTGACCAGGCGCACCAGGACCTTATCGACGCGGTGGCCGTCCATATCGACCACCTCGAAACACAGGCTGCCGACGTTCACCTGATCGGACGCGGACGGGATGCGCCCGAACTGGTGCATCATGAAGCCGCCCAGCGTCGTGAAATCGCCGTCCTCTTCGCCCGGAAGCTCGCGCAGGTTGAGCACGTCCTTCACCTCGTCGATGGACATCAGGCCGTCGAGCAGCCACGAGCCATCCTCGCGCTGGACGGCGTGCGGCTCCGGCGTCTCGCTGGTCAGAAATTCGCCGCCGATGATCTCGTCCATGATGTCGGACATGGTGACAATGCCCTGCAGGCCGCCAAATTCGTCGATGACCAACGCCAAGCGCACGCCCATCGTCTTGAAGCGTTGGAGCATATCCAGGGCAGAGAGCGAACTGGGCACGAACATGGCCGGCTGCATGGCCTGGCGCAGGTTGAACGGCTCGCCGGCCAGCGACCTGGCGAGCAGGTCCTTGGCGTGCACCACGCCGAGCACGTTTTCGAGGTTGCCGTGGGCCAGGGGGAAGCGCGAACGCCCGCTGGCGTTCACCTTACGCCGCACCTCTTCCGGCGGATCGTCCGCGTCCAGCCAGACCACGTCCCGGCGCGGCGTCATGACCGCTTCCAGGTTCACGTCGGCCAGGCGGAAGACGCGCCGCACCAGGAATTGCTCCGTCTCTTCAAATTCGCCCGCCCGCGTGCCCTGGTCGATCATCACCTTGATCTCCTCTTCGGTGACGATGGGGTCGTCGGATGGCCGCACGCCGATCAGGCGCAGCACGAAGCGCGTCGAGACGTCCAGCAGGCGCACGAGCGGGGTTGCCAGCCGGGATAGCACGCGCATCGGCCCGGCGACGCGCAAGATGGTCTTTTCGGGGTCGTTCAGCGCGAGCTGTTTGGGGACCAATTCACCGATGACCAGCGACAGGAAGGTGATGAACAGCACGGTGAGCG
>JADZBY010000417.1 GCA_020851855.1 Anaerolineae bacterium | reverse complement strand
CGAAGGTGGCCCGAATCTGTTCCTCTTCGGGCAGGAACAGGGTCAGGATACGGCGCTCGGTGGCTTCGGTCTGCGCCAGCGAGGTAGGGCCTTCGCGCTCCAGCCACTTGTCGAGCGTCTCGCCCAGGCCGATCAAGCGCCGTGCGGCGAGCTTTTCGGCCTCGGTCGACGCGGCATCGGCGGCGCGTTTGGCGGCGAGCATGGCTTCCTGCCCGCGCCCACGGTCCCAGGCGTCGTAGCCTTCGGCCAGCGCCCGGCCCAGCGCCGCGTTCGGGCTGAGCAACTCGGTGCGCGGCGCTTCTTCGATGCGGCGCAACAGGTCATCGAACCACGCGGCGAGCGCCTTGTTGAGCGGGCGCGCGCCATCCGCCGCCGCGCGGCACGCCTCTAGCGCCGGACGCCGCCCACCGAGCGCGATGGCGTCGCCCAGGCGCGTCCAGGCCGAGGCGGCGCTTTCCAGGCCCTGCACGATGGCCTCATACTGCGGGTCGGTGACTTCGCCCGCATACGGCTTGAGGTCTTTGCGCGCCCCGGCCAGAAACTCGGCAATGTCCGCGCCGTCGGCGGCGGGTGCGAACTTGCGCAGCTCGTCAATCTCCTCGTGAAGGGCGGTCAGGCGCTCGTTGATGCCGGTGAAAGCGGGCTGCACCGGGTCGATGGACGCCGCGTTCCATAGCGCCGCGCCCGCCCGCGACGGGTCGCTGAGCGCGTTGCCGGATGTGACCTCAAGCAGCTCGACAATGCTATCCGCCGCCTGGCGCGCCCGCGCCGCGACGGTGACGGGCGTGTCGCCGGGGCGCGATTCGTCCGCGCTGCTGGCCTGTAACTCGCTCTCCAGCCCGACCAGGATGTCCGCGACGTGCTGGTACACGCCGAGCAGCGGGCGCAGGCCGGGCGCGACCGGATCGTCCAGTTTGCGCAGCAGCGTGCGCACCGCGCCGAGCAGTTTCGTGGCGCTGGCGTTGCTGGCGGCTCCCGGCAGCCGGGCGAGCATGTCTTCCAGCCGGACGAGGTGCGGGCGCAAGAGCGCCACACCCGGCATTCGCTGCGTCAGCCGCTCAGCGAGCAGCATTTGTTGCAGGCGCGCCGCCGGGCGGGCTTCCGGCGTGCTCAGAAGCGCGCGCGCCGCGCCGTGCGGGTCGTCCTTGAACAGCGCCGCCAGCGCCGGGGCCAGCCCATCGGCCAAAAGCGGCGCGCCGCCTTCGCCCGTGTTCGTCAGGGAAATCTGCGAGCAGGCGTCCTGCAAAAAGAGCAGCAGCGGCATGGTCAGGGCGTCTTCGCGGCCCGTCAGATCGTCAAGAAGCGCCTCGGCCCCGGCCAGATTGCCGCTCTCGATGTAGATGCGCACCGCGTCCAGGTCGCTCTGCAGGGCGAGCTGGTGCAGGCGCGTCCTGACTTCAGCCAGAAGCGCCCGCGCCGCCGGGTAGCCCGGATCGACGGCCAGCGCCTCGTCGGCCAGCGCCCGCAGCTCTTCAAGCTGGTTCTGGCTGGTGGCCGATGACAGGCGGCTGCGCACCCGCTCGACGAGCGCCTCACGGTTCTTGTGCAGCGGGCGGCGCACTTCGGCCAGATCGCGGCGCATCGAGGCGGCGTCCTGGTAGCGCTGCGCGAGATCGGGATGCACGGCGCGGTTGATCATCGCCTTCAATCGGGCATCCACGTCCTGCGGAAGCTCGCCGCCGGGATCGGGCCGTCCGCTCTCCAGCCTGCCGCCGCCGGAAAAGATGAAGTACATCAGCTCGCCGGTCTGGGCCAGGTCGCTCTGGCGGGTGACGTGCGCCGGGGCATGTTCCGCGCCGAGGAACACCGCATTGCCCCAGTCGATCATCTTGAGCGTGTAGTTCTCGCGGTCCCAGAACAGGTGCTTGGCGTCCACGTCGTTGTAGACGAGACGGTGATCATGGGCCGCCTGCAAGAGATCGAGCAGGCCCTCGATGATGTTGAGCGTTTCCAGGTCCGGCAGGCGCTCGGCGCGGGCCGCCGCTTCGAGCACCATGCTTTCCAGCGTTTGCCCCTGCGCCATCTCGATGGCGAGGTACATGTGCGACTGCCCGCCGACGCGGAACGCGCCGGCGTGCAGCAATTCGCACAGGACGGGATGGCCGCTGAGCAGCTCCAGGGCGCGTTTTTCGTTTTGCAGGCTGACTTCCTGCCCGGCGCGCATGGGCGGCGCGTCCTGTGGCGCGGGCCGTTTGATGACGACGGGCTGGTTGTTGTGCAGGGTGTCGTAGGCGCGCAGCGTCTCGCCCGACCGACCGCGCGGGTAGATGTAATCGTAGCGGTAGCGGTTGTCAAACAGGCTATCGGGACGGCGCCCGGTCACAGGGCGAGGCATGGAGCGCTCCTGGTCTTGGATCGGTCTTCTGCGCAGCGCAGCCGGTTCCGAGCCGGGTCGCGGTGGATTCGGGCCACGCCGAATCCGCACCGGAACGTCTGAGCGAGCCTATTTTACGCAGTGAGCGGGGAAGTTTCAATTTTGTGCTGAAAGCGGAAAGAGCCGAGACGTTACGTGCTACGCGCGGTCTGCCGGCGGATGCCAGCCCGCTTCCACCCACAACCGCCGGGCCGCGACGACGGTCTCGCGGTTCATGCGCAGGCGCTCGACGGTGGCGCGCCCGGTCGCCGTCAGCCCGACGACGGACGCGCCATCGGGACTCCAGGCGAAGTGCTCGCGCCATTGTTGGGTGCGGGGGTTGAAAAGCGGCGCTTCCTGACCTGTTTCGGAGTCGAGGCCGGTCTGGTGGTTCAGCTTGAAGCCGTTGCAGCCGATACAGGCGAGACACAGGTTGGCGAGGCTGGTCTCGCCGCCGGCTGATTCGGGCAGGATGTGGTCGATCTCCATCGCGATGACGATGGCCTGCTGCGTCTGGCAATACTCACAGCGCCCATGCGCGCGGCTGATGACCTGACGGCGCAGCCTGCCGGGGATGCGCGCCATCACGCACCCAGCTTAAGCTGCTTCTCGACCTCATGCCCACGCTGCTTGAGAAGGGCCAGCGCCTGCGAACGGAGCAGCATGGCGCGGTCCACCAGGGCGATCAGGCGCTCCATCTCGGCGCGCTCGTCGTCGGTGAGCTGCCCATGTTTGCCGAGCGCCACCAATTCCCGCAGCCGGGTATCCTGCGGCCAGGCGAGCCGGTGGTGCACGACCGCCCATAGCTGCTCGTCGGTGTACTTCTTGAGCGCGTCGGGCGACACGTTCGTTTCCGGAAGGTTCCCGAAGAGCAAGCTGAGGCCATCGAGAAGCACCGCCTCGACGGAGCGGTCATTCGCCTTCGCGATCTGGCGCGCGCGCTCGTACACATCAGGCGGGAGCCGTAGCTGGACTGTCGGCTGAGCCATACTTCACACCTCTTCACTACGCCCTCTATTCTACCTGAGATTTTCGCAGTTCCAGCGGCGCGCGCCATCGGGATCAAGGCGCTGAGGGAAAAAATGGCCCGTGATCCAGCGCCGCAGGGCAGGTCCGAAGCGCATGAGAGGATGGAAGGATAGGGGCGGACGAGGGGGCGGGGCGGACGAGGCAGGCCTCGTCCCTACACGCGATGCGTAGGGACAACGCCTGCGTTGTCCGCGCTCTGGCCGCTTGCCCTGTCCGTTTGGGTTGACGGGTGAGGCGTCGGCGTCGGACGGGCGGGGCGGACGAGGCAGGCCTCGTCCCTACACGCGATGCGTAGGGACAACGCCTGCGTTGTCCGTGCTCTGGCCGCTTGCCCTGTCCGTTTGGGTTGACGGGTGAGGCGTCGGCGTCGGGCGGGCGGGGCAGGCCTCGTCCCTACACGCGATGCGTAGGGACAACGCCTGCGTTGTCCGCCCCCGTCTTCAATTCACCGTGCCTTACGCCCCGTATTCGTGCTCCAGGTGCGGGTGATACTCGTGCACCACGCGCGTCAGCGCCCGCTCGAACAGTTCCATCGCCTCGTCAATCGTGGCGCGGTCCACGTTCAGCGGCGGGATGACGCGGATGGCGCTCGCACCCGCGCCGAGCAACAGCAGCCCTTCGTCAAAGGCGAAATCGACCAGCGCATCGCGCGTCTGCGTATCCGGCTTGCGGCTTTCCCGGTCCGTCACGAAGTCGACGCCGATCATCAGGCCGCGCCCGCGCACATCCCCGATGAACGGGTAACGCTCTTTCAACGCGCCGAGTCGCTCCATGATCACCGCGCCCATCGCCGTCGCGTTGTCGAGCAGCTTTTCTTCCTCGATCACGCGCAGCGTGGCCAGCGCCGCCGCGCAGGATACCGGGTTGCCGCCAAAGGTACTGGCGTGCGCGCCCGGCCCCCAGTTCATCACCTCTTTGCGGGCCAGCATCACGCCGAGCGGCATCCCGCTGGCGATGCCCTTCGCGATGGCGACGATGTCCGGCTCCACGCCGAAATGCTCGACGCCCCACCATTTGCCGGTGCGGCCCACGCCGGTCTGCACCTCGTCCACGATGAGCAGGATACCGTGGCGGTCGCACAGGGCGCGCAGGGCCGGGAAAAAGCCGGGCGTGGGCACGACGTAGCCGCCTTCGCCCTGGATCGGCTCCACGACGATGCCGGCCACCTCGTCGGCGGGCGCAATCGTCTTGAAGATCGTGTTCTCGATGTAATCCACCACGCGCTCGCCGTAATCGCTGAAGCCTTCCATGCTCAGGATGGGGCGGAACGGGTTGGCGTACGGCACGTGCGTGACGCCGTCCAGCACCGGGAAAAAGCCCTTGCGCTGCACGTACTTGCTGCTGGTCAGGCCCAGCGCGCCGAGCGTCCGCCCGTGAAAGCTGCTCAAAAAGGCGATGAAGCGCGCCCGCCCCGTTTTGTAGCGGGCCAGCTTGATCGAGGCTTCGATGGCTTCCGCGCCGCTGTTGCCGAAAAAGGCCAGCGCTTCCGCCCCACCAAAGGGCGCGATCTGGCACAGTTTTTCCGCGAGGTCTACCTGGACTTCATAATAAAAGTCTGTGCCGGACATATGTAGGAACTTCTCGGCCTGGGTCTTGATGGCCTCGACGACGGCGGGGTGCGCGTGGCCGGTCGATGTCACGGCGATGCCCGTCGTGAAGTCGATGAACCGGTTGCCGTCGATGTCCCAGACTTCCGCGCCGCGCCCGCGTGCCATGACAAACGGGTAGCCGCGCGTATAGGATGGCGAGACAAAGGCCTCATCTCGCTCCAGCAGCGCGCTGGCCTTCGGGCCGGGAATCCGGGGGTGTTCGTTCGCGTGATTCATAGTGGTTCTATTCCTTCCTGAACAGAGCGCGGGCGCGAAACACGAGGGGATCACACAGGCAGGGCACTGCGCCCCACGCCCGCGACTATCTCCCTATTGTGGCACATTTGGGGCGAGTAATCTAGCCAGGGTGTGGGGAGATCGCCCGCCTTGCCGGCGCGTTCTTTTCCCCTCTCCACGCGGAGTACCGCGTGGAGAGGGGCCGGGGGTGAGGACCTTCAGACGCATTTGCCCCGTGGGGCTACACGCCCGACCGCACGTCCGCCAGCTTTTCCTGCGCGAACGAGATGTCCCGGAAGGTCGCCGTACAGCCGTCGCCGGTCGGGGACTGGGCCAGAAAGCCGATGCGCGCCTGCACATCGCCCAGCGTGAAGTAGCGAATCAGGTTCCACCACTCCCCATCGGCGGAATAGTGGAAGGCATACGCCCGGCCCAGCTTCGAGACGCGGAACCAGGCCGTGTTTCCGCTCAGCGGCAGCGAGTTGCAGTCGTCCGAGACGCCTTTGGTCACCACGGAGACGACCGTCACCTGCCCATGCGGCGACAGCTCCAGGCAGAACTTGGCCCAGGTCTGCGGCGAAGCGTACACGGCGATCACCGCCGCGTCATAGGTCGCCTTGTGGGTGGCCGTCAGGCGTGTCCTGAGCATGTACGGCCCGTCGGCGTCCAGCATCAGCGCGGGCGCGTTGTCCACGGTGAAGCCGTTGTCCGGGTCGATGAACCAGTCGGTTTTCGCCCCGGCGGTGATATTGAGCGTATTGCCGCCGGGAAGCTCCCAGGCGGTGGGCGCGCCGTGCCAGTGCAGCGGACCGGGCAGCGCCGCTATCGAAACCGGATCATGTGAAGTCGGCATCGTCACATTGCTTCCTTGTGTAACGAGAACTTATGGATTTCCAGATATTGACGCGGACATCGGGTATGCCTGGCGCTGAAGCAACCGGGCTGAGTCTACAAAGCCCTTCGGGCTGGAATGTGCCTTTAGCCCGTCAGGGCTTCGTCGTTTCAGCCTGGACCTTCAGGTCCGGGCGGCGGTCCCCGTACTTACTTGTGAAACCCCATCACCCCTCGCGGATGTTGTTCGCCAGACGCCCTTCGTTGACGCCCGGATGCAGGAATGCGTTGTCGTGGATGTGCTGCCACGCGCTGAGCAGGTGACTCTTGCCCGTGGTGGTCGGCTCGTGGCTGTACGCCGAGTTCTCGCGGATGACCACCGGTGTGCGCGCGTTGCGTGGGCAGCCGAAGGCGTGCAGGTGCTTGCGGTGCATGACAAATTTCGGGCCGCCGGGCCGCAGCCGCTTGTACGAGGTCAGCAGCTTGTAGCTATCTTCGCGGCCTTTGGGCAAAACGATGTCGTCCGGCCACGGCTCGCCTCTGGGCATGACCTGCGTATCGATCACGTCCGCCTTACGGATGTCAAGCTCCGGCATGTCGAGGATGTCCGGGCAATAGAATAGGTCCATCTCGCCCAGCACGATCTCGTAATACTCCGTCTTGCGCCAGTGCAGATGCGGCGAGCAGAATTTGCCGGGATGCACGATCATCAGCTTGTCGCACAGGCCGCCGAACTCTGCCCATTCCAGCGCGCCGTTCGGCAAACCGTCGATGGCCGGTTCGTTGAGCGCCTCGAAGATGGCGAACAGCTCGAACGGCTCGCGCGACCACATGCCGTTGGTGAAGGCTTCGTACTGGTCCGCGCCCAGGATCAGGCCGGTGTTGTCGTTGATCATGGCGTCCTGCACCGGGTAGCCGCAGGCCAGCGCCAGCGCAGCGCACTCCGAAATCCAGGCGTCGTATTCGCGGCGCGTCACGTAATCCCGCATGGGTGTCT
>JADZBY010000416.1 GCA_020851855.1 Anaerolineae bacterium | reverse complement strand
GCCTGTTTGCACGATACGCGAATTTGCCGCAAATCGTGTGGGAACACGATAATCAATCTGCTCGTCATAGATTCACGTCAAATCAGCAGGGTGAGAGCAGAGTAAGTGTAGGCTGCGTCTTGCCGCATACGAGCATATACTACTCTCTATCCCGGATCGTCATGGCAACGAGTCGACCGCGAGGAATACCCGATCATGGCTGACCCAAACGCTGGCTGCGAGGGAGTATTGCGCCGGTTCCTGGGCCTATCGCTGGCGCTGCTCGTCGCCATCGCCGCCCTCATGGCGCTGGCCGCGGCCCCGGCGCGCGCAGACGACGGGGCGCGCGGCCCGGTGTCTCTCGTGGAGCATTCGACGGAGAGCCGCTTCCGAGAGGCGCTCATCTTTCGGGCGCGGGCGCGCAGCACGGCGGGCGACATCGTGCGTGTACGGCTGATCTGGCAGTCGCGTGGGACGAGCGGCAACATCGCGGAGCCGATCACCGACTTCACGCCGGGGCCAGAAGTCGCGCTTGAATACGAGTGGCCGACGCGCTTCCGCACCACGCCGCCCTGGCAGATCTTCAATTACCGCTGGGAGATCACCGATTCGGCGGGCAACGTGTTCCGCAGCGAGCGCTTCCGGGCCGAGATGAGCGACGAAACGCGCGACTGGCAGCGCCTGAGCGATGGCCAGGTGGCCGTTTACTGGTACAGCCAGCCGGAGACTTTTGGTAAAGAACTGCTCGCCATCGCACAGAAGGGCTACACGCACGTCCGGGAAGCGACCGGCTTCACGCCCGAAGACGAGATTCGCATCATTATGTACGCCAACCAGGACGATTTCTGCTCGTTCTATTCGCACGGTACATGCCTGCCCTGGTATGCCGGCGTGACCTTTGGCAGCCTGACCGTGCAATGGCTGATGCCCGACGACGAGGCGTTCGTCATGCGGCAGGTAGTCCCACACGAACTGGCGCACGCCTTCCTACACGAGTGGATGAACGGCCAGATGTTCAGCATTCCGCGTTGGTTCAACGAAGGGCAGGCCATGAACAACGAGCTGGAAGGGCTGGATCGGCTCGTCCAGCAGGCGCGCTATCTGGCGGCTACCGACGGCCTGACGCGCCTCGCGGTGCTCGATCAGAACCTCGGCCAGGACGATCCGTACCGGGTGAGCAACTGGTATGCCCAGGCCGGGTCGCTCGTCGCCTTCCTTTACGAGCGCTGGGGCGACGCGAGCCTGGGCGCGGTTGTGAACGGGGTGCGCGATGGCCTGTCGTTCGGGCGCGCCCTGGAAGCGCACACCGGGCTGACGCTGGACGCCTTCGAACTGGCGTGGCGCGAATGGCTCGGCGCGACCAGCCCACCGCCGACCCTGTTCCCGACGCCAACCCTGTTTTTCCCGCCAACGCCGACCTTTGCGCCGACGCCGACGCCGCGCTCGTGAGTGGGTCGGGTCCGTCACATGCGTGTGAGAGGGCCGCATTTCGCTGCAAGCCTAACAAGCTGTAAGGAGTGTCTACCGTGATCTTGCCGAAACGTCTTACCGTGGGCGCGTTCGCCCTGATCCTCGTCACCGTCATCGTGTTCACGCTGGCCGTCCCGGTTGAGGCGCAAAAAGGCGCCACGCCGACTCCCGGCCTGGTCAAGGGCGGCCCAACCGGCACGCCGGCCCCCGTTCAGGCCCCGTTCACGCCCCAGCCCAGCCCCGAAGGCAACGGCGGCAATGCGACCTGGACCGTGCAGTCGATGACCTTCCAGAGCAACTACCCGAACGGCTTCGATTTCACCATTGATGTGACCAGCAGCGGCGGCAAGATCGCGAACGCCATGGTGCTGTGGCGTTATTCGCCCAAAACGCGCACGCGCCGCCCGGCGGAAGTCGACGCCAGCGGCACGCGCGCCACGTTCAGCTTCCGCCCCGTCGCCAGCGACGCCGTGCCGCAGTGGGTGGGCATTCAGTATTGGTGGGTGCTCCAGGATGAGGCCGGGAATACCTACGAAACCGAGCACCAGTACACCGAATATTCGGACACCGTGCGGCCCTGGCAACGCCTGGAGTCCGAGGACATCATCGTTTTTGTCGAGCAAGGCGTGCCGCCGGAGATGGGCCAGTCCATCCTCGACGCCATGGCCGAGATGCGCCCGTCCTTCCAGTCTCACTGGCCCCAGCCGCTGCCCTACAAGCCGCGCGCCATCATTTACAACGGCTTCACCTCGTGGGCGGAGTGGAGTCCGGGCGCTGGCACGGCGGCGGGCGCGACCCGGACCGTGACCATCGGCCAGACCTCGGATGCATGGGGCGCGACGGTGCAGGCCTACGCGCCGTTGTACGTGGACGTGCAAGAGACGGCCTATTCCATCGTGCCGCATGAGATCGCCCACCTGTACCAGTACGCCAATGGCGGCGCAACGGGCGATTTCTGGTTCTTCGAGGGCAACGCGACGTTCTTCGAGGTGGTGGGCCGCGATTTCATGCTCGACCGCGTCCGTGAGTTGGCGCGCAGCGGCACGCTGCCCTCGCTTCAGGGCGGCGGCCCTAGCGCGCGCGGCGAGTCCGCCCGCGACGCCTACGACATCGGGTTCGCCTTCTTCGTCTGGCTGGACGAAACCTATGGGCCAGAAGCGCACCGCAACCTGTGGACGCTGATCGACCAGGGCAAAACCACCAAACAGGCGATGGAAGAGGTGACCGGGATGAGCTTTGTGGACATGGAAACGGCGTTCCGGACGTGGTTGGGCGCTACCAACGCCGTTGCGCCGACGCCATTCCCGACGCCAACGCTGTTCTTCCCGCCCACGCCGACCTTCGCCCCCACGCCGACGCCGCGCAGCTAGGGCGCGTCGTGCAGCCTGGGGGATAGTCCTCACCCCCTGCCCCCTCTCCACGCGGAGTACCGCGTAGAGAGGGGGAACGGCGCAGCAGCAGGGCCGGCGAACTCCCCTCTCCAGGGCTGCCGGGGTCCCCTCTGGGGTGGTAGTCGTGGAGAGGGGACGGGGGTGAGGTCCGCCGCTCGACGTAAACAACAGCTTCTACGCGCAGCACCGCGTAGACAGAGGGAAGGATGGCAGGTAGCCGGATTTTCTCCCCTCTCCATGAGGGAGAGGGGCAGGGGGTGAGGGTTCCCAGCGGCGTTTTGCTTATCGGCAAACTATCCGAAGAAGTGGTTGGGAACTTTGGGCACTTTCACCCTACGAGGGCAGCGCGGCTACGTGTAAACTGCGCTGTCGTGCCTACCCTCAAGGTGAGAATCATGAACACCCAATCCACCGTGCTGGAAGACATCCAGACCCAGAACGTTGAGCTTATCGATCTGCAATTCACCGACATCCTGGGCGTCACGAAAAGCGTGACCATCCCCGCCGGCTACCTCGCCGAGGTATTCGAGCGTGGGCTGTGGTTTGACGGATCGTCCATTCAGGGCTTCGCGCGCATCCAGGAAAGCGACATGCTGCTCGCGCCGGACCCGGTGACGTACCGCGTCCTGCCCTGGGTCGAACAGCCGCCCAAGCGCGCCCGCATCATCTGCGACGTGCTGACCGCCGAAGGGCAGCCGTTTCCGGGCGACCCGCGCACCGCGCTGAAGCGCGCGGTGGCCAAATCACAGGCGATGGGCTTCTCCGCCTACAACATCGGCCCGGAGCTTGAGTTTTTCCTGTTCCGCAAAGGCGAGAACGGCTCGAACCTGACCGCCGT
>JADZBY010000415.1 GCA_020851855.1 Anaerolineae bacterium | reverse complement strand
GCAAGCAATTGCTGCCACTCTCCCTTTTTGAAGCACGTTGCGCAGTCCGTCAGCCAAGAGAGGGCTTGCCGGACGATTGGTAAGAGTTCCAGGTGAGCATGATGTGCGCCTGAACGGCCTGCGCGGCAGCGTCGGGGCAGCCCTCACCCAGCGCGGCGAGGATGGGCAGGTGCGTGTCGGCCAGCGCGACGAGATCGGGGTACAGCGCGCCGTGATACCGCACGATGAAGCGCTGAATCTGGGAGTACAGCGGCAGCCACGCGCTGAGCAGCACCGGGCTATCTGACCATTCGCACAGGCGGCGGTGAAAGGCCATGTCCGCGTCGGTCAGCGCGTACAGGTTGCGCGCCCGGCCCTCGGCCCGCATCGCCTCGACCAGCGCCTCAAGCTCGGCGCGCTGCTCCGGCCCGACGTGGGGCAGCGCGTAACGCACGGCAGAGCCTTCGATCAGGCTGCGCACGCTGAACAGCTCGAAGATCTCGCGGGTCGAGAGCGGCGTCACGCGGGCGGCGCTGCGGGTGTGTCTTTCGACCAGGCCGTCGCGCTCCAGACGGTGTAAGGCCTCGCGCACCGGCCCCGGGCTGGTCCCGGCCTGGGCGGCGATCTCCGCGATGACGAGCGGCGCGCCCGGCTCGTACCGGTCCTGGATGATGGCGGCGCGCACCTGCTGGTAGACCTGATCGGCCAGCGAGGGGGGCGCGCCCACGGCAGGCTTCGGAACGGCGGGTGGTGAGGGGAAATTGGGCATCACACGTTCCGGGGATTATGAAGCAACAATACGCCATTATAGGGGCACATTCCGACGCGCGTCAAGCAGTCTTCACCCCACAGGCTTATCGCATCCAACAGGGCCGGAGCCGCCCCGCGCTGAAGCACGGGGCTGAACCTACGAAGCCCTAACGGGCTGAAACGTGTGCTCCGCCCGGTCGCTGTGGAGTTCGAGTCATTGCGGTGGATCGAAGTGGCGGGCGGCTCGCGAGCCGCCCCTACCACACCGCCGCGACGTGCCCCACCGTAGACCGCGACATGTAGGGGCGCGTCGGGACGCGCCCCTACCATACCACCGCGACATGTAGGGGCTGTTATGAACTCTGAGCCTCACCCCCTGGCCCCCTCTCCACGCGGCGTACCGCGTAGAGAGGGGGAACAACGCGGCGGTAATACCGGCGCACTCCCCTCTCCATGCCTGCCGGGGTCCCCTCTGGGGTGGCAGACATGGAGAGGGGCCGGGGGTGAGGTCAGGGCCTTGCCATCATCTCTCGGGGCCGTGTCCGCCGTGCGAAGTTCATTACAGCCTCCAGGGGCGTGTCGCGACGCGCCCGCACCCGTCCCACGCGGGTGGACGGCGCAGCCCGGAGCGCTCATGCTGCCCGCGTCAGGGGACTTTACGCCGGAGATGGCAAACGGAGTATAATGGACTTAGTTCGTATAGAATCTAAACTAAATGGGATGGTGGTTATGGCCAACCGGCGGCCTGCCCTCAACCACACGGCGATGCGCAACCTGAACATGGCCTTACTCTTGCGCCTCGTTCGCCTGCACGCGCCCGTCTCCCGCGCCGAACTGGCCGGCCTGAGCGGGCTGACCAAAGCGGCGGTGTCCAGCATCGTGCGCGACCTGCTCGACGTGCGGCTGGTGCGCGAAGCCGCCGCGCCGGCCTGCTCTGATCCCGACGACGCCGCCGCGCCGGAGATTGGCCGCCCCGGCATCGACCTGGAGTTGAATCCGACCGCCGGTTACCTGCTGAGCGTGGAGATCGGCGTCGGGTACGTGTCGCTGCTGGCCGCCGACTTCGCCCTGCAGATTGTCGCGCGGCGCACCGTGGAGACGACGCCCGGCGCGAGCCTGGATGACGCGCTGGCGCTCGTGACGGCGCTGGTCAAGAGCGCATCTGGGCCGCTGGCGCGCGAAGGACGCCCGGTGCTGGGGATGGCGGTGGGCGTGGCGGGCGTGGTCGACACCACAACGGGCGTGCTGCTCTTTGCGCCCAACCTGGGTTGGCGCGATGCGCCGCTCCAGGACCGGCTACGGCGGACTTTCGACGCGCCCATCGTGGTCGCCAACGAGGCGAACCTGGCCGCGCTGGGCGAGAGTTACTTCCATCCGCGCCCGGAGAATAACTTCCTGGTTTATGTCAGCTCCGGGATTGGGATCGGCGGCGGAATCGTGCTGCACGACGAGCTGTTGACCGGCGCGCGCGGCTTCACGGGCGAGATCGGGCACATGACGGTCGATCCGGGCGGCTTGCAGTGCGCGTGCGGCAATATCGGGTGCTGGGAGACGGTGGCCAGCGAGCGCGCGCTGTTCCGCTATGCCCGCGAATTGCGCGCCGAGCGCTATCCGACACGCTTGAAGGATGTCGAGCGGCTGAGCATCGAGATGCTGGTCGAGGCAGCGCTGGCGCGGGACCGGCTGGCGCTGGAAGCGCTGCACCGGGTCGGGCGGTGGCTGGGACTGGGCATCGCCAACCTGATCAACATCTACGGGCCACAGCGGGTGGCGCTGGGCGGGCCGATGGCGCTGGCGCACGAGGTGCTGCTGCCCGTCATTCGCGGCGAGGTGAGGCGGCGGGCCTTCCCCGGCGTGCAGGACAGCATCGAAATCGAGCGCGCGGCGTACCTGGGCGACGCGGCGCTGATGGGCGGGCTGGCCTATGTGCACAAGCAGATCATGGAGCAGCCGATGCGCTGGATCGCGGGGGAGTGAGCCTGGGCCGTAACATGTATCCTCACTCGCCCGGCCCCTCTCTCGGCCACCCCACGAAACCTGCGATTTCGTGGGTCCCTTGACCTCGGGGCGGGAAGGGAGAAAAGCCAGATGCGTTCCAGTACTACAGCCGCAGGTCGCCGGATCGAGACGCCCCGCGCTGAAGCACGGGGCTGAGACTGCAAAGCCCTGCCGGGCTAAAGACTATGCTCTCAGCTCGGCCCTGAAGGGCCGGGCAGCACAAATGCGGCTGCAGTACAAGAAGGATGTTATTGATTCTTGACGTACAGCCCTCACCCCCTGCCCCCTCTCCATGAGGGAGAGGGGCCGGGGGTGAGGGTGTGCACCCACTCAAGAGTCTGCGGGCGCGTCACGACGCGCCGCTACCGATGGTGTGGCGCGGGCAGGGTGGCCGGTAGGTGAAGCGTTGCCGTACATATGGCCGTACGTGGCGCTGTAGGGGCGGCTCGTGAGCCGCCCGCCCTGCACCGTCTCATTTCCGGGCGATTCGCCCT
>JADZBY010000414.1 GCA_020851855.1 Anaerolineae bacterium | reverse complement strand
CTTGTAGCCCAGCGACAGGAATACCTCACGGATGCCGTGCAGCCGCAAGCGTTCCAGCAGAAGCTCCAGGATCGGGCTCTCGCCAATGGGGAACATCGGCTTGGGGATGACGTAGGACCACGGGCGCAGACGCGTTCCCAACCCGCCGCACATCAATACCGCCTGCGGGGGCCGTTCGGCGTCTGTTGCCGGGCCGTCGGCGTTCGGGGTGCTCACACCGTATAACTCTCCGGCTCGAACAGGCTCAGGTGATCGCGCACCCAGGCGATGGTGCGGTCCAGGCCCTCGTCAAGGCTCACTTCGGGCGTCCAGCCGAATAGCTCGTTCGCCAAGCGGTTGTCGGATTGCAGGCGCAGCACCTCGCTGGCGTCAGGGCGCATCCGATCCGCGCGGTTAGCGGCAATCTTCAGCGGACGGCCCACGCGGGCGATGATGCGCTGGGCGATGCTGGCGATGGTGTTCGATTCGCCCGTGCCCAGGTTGACGATCTGGCCGAGCGCCGCCTCGCTGCCTGGACCATAAGCCGCCAGATACAGCCCGCGCGCCGTGTCGCTGGCGTAGGTGTAATCGCGGTAGGTGTGCACCGCGCCAAGCTCGATCACGTTGCGCGTTAAGGCCTGGGCGATGATGGTCGGGATGACGGCGCGCGCGCTCTGCCGGGGGCCGTAGGTGTTGAACGGGCGCACCACGACGACGGGCAGGCCGAAGCTGCGCTGAAAGCTGACGCTGAGCGACTCCGCGCCGATCTTGCTGGCCGAATACGGCGACTGCGGCTGGAGCGGATGTTTCTCGTCGATGGGCACGTACTGCGCGCTGCCGTACACCTCGCTGGTGGACACAATCACGCCGCGCCGCGTGCCGAGCGCGCGCATGGCCTGCAGCACGTTCAGCGTGCCGGTGACGTTCACCGCGACGGTTTCTTCGGGATGGCGGTAGGAATAGGGGATCGAGATGATGGCGGCGAGATGAAAGACGGCATCCACACCGCCAAGCGCCTGCCGCACCGCGTCCGCATCGCGCACGTCCGCCGGGTACATCTCGACCTGTTTCATCACGTCGGACGGAAGCTGGGCGAGGTTGCCGCGCCGGTCGCCGGACGTGTAGCGCGTCATGGCCCGCACGGCGTGGCCTTGCTGCACCAGAAACTCGACCAGATGGCTGCCGATGAATCCACCCGCCCCGGTGACCAGAACCTTTTCGCCTGCCACGTGCACCGCCATCCGTTGAGCGTCCGCTTGACGCGCAGACTATACCGTTCCGGGGCGGCTCGCGCTACAGGCAGGTGGGAGAGGGTGGGGAAAGCGCGGGGGTGAGGCGCGAGCAAACGCGAGACGAGGCGCGTGCGTTCGGCGCAAAACGGACAACGCAGGCGTTGTCCCTACGAGATTGCCGTAGGGACGCGGCCTGCGTCGTCTGCCCAAATCCCTCTCCATCCCACCAGGATGGCGGGCATGGAGAGGGACCGGGTGGAGAGTGTCACGGCGTGTAGATGTAATATTCCAGGATGATGCTGGAGCCGTTGTAGCCGGCCACGCGCAGCACGCCGCGCTGGCCTTCCGCCGTCTGGATGCCCAGGATAGTGCCCGGCGCAAGGCTGGCCTGCGAGATGGGCGCGGCGTTGTTCACCACGGCAGGCGTAAGGTAGTCGTAATGCACCTGGTTCAACTGCACGCCCGCCAGGATGTTGATCAGCGTCCCGTTGATGGGCGTCAGGTTCAGCCCGTCGTACGTCGCGTCCGCCGTGCCGCCGTAGAAGTCCACGTTGGTGGTTGGGGCGACCTGGAAGCTGCCCTGCGCGATGTAGGCGCGGTCCACCCGGTACGAGAAGGGCGGCTGGTTGTTCGCTTCGCCCGCCGGGCCTTCGTCCACCTGCTGATTCAGGTCGAGCACGATGGCCACGGTGAAGTTGCCCGTGCCCGCCACCGTCACGTTGAGCGGCACGACGGTCTGCACGCCCGGCCCAAGCCCCGGCACGATGGCCGAGGTGTACACGCCGCCCGGCTCGAAAGTCGCCGCGACGGCAAACTCACCTGCCGGAGCAAGTCCCGCGTTTTGCAGGTTCACCAGCACCGTGAAGGGCTGGCCGGGCTGCGGCAGCGCCGGGTTGAGCGACGCGCTGACCATGACGATGTCCGCAAACGGGACGGCTGTCGGCGTCAACGTCCAGGTCGGCGTCAACGACGGCGTGAGTGTGGGCGGCAGCGTCGCGGTGGGCGGCGGTTGCACGATGGGCAGCGTCCGGATGTCGCCCGTAATGGTCACGAACTGCGATCCGCCGGAAATCCAGGCCGTGGTCGAGCGGAAGAGGATGGTGAACCAGGTTAGCTCCGGGTTCGCGCCGAGCAAACGCACCTGTTCGCCGCGCTGCAACTGGCCGACCACCTGATAATTCACGCCGGGGCCGCTGCGCACGTTCAGCGCGCGCGCCGTGACCGTCGCCCACACGCCTTCGAGCGTGGCCGTGGGCGGCACAGTCTGGGTGGGCGTGCGAGTCGCCGTCGGCGTGCGCGTTGCCGTGGCGGTCTGCGTCGGGCGCGGCGTGTTCGACGGTCCGGGCGTCGGCAGCCCGGCCACGTCGAGCGGGACCTGGCGCGTATCGTCGAAGCGCGCCACGGGCACCGCCGCGCCATACGGGCCGGTGACGACCGCCGCCGCGTTCAGCGACAATTCGCCGCTGGCCCGCGACGGGTCGATCACGCCCTGCACGCCGCTGAACGAGCCGGTGGACGTGATGCGCGCCCGGACGGCGTCCGGCTCTGTCCCGGCAGCGGTCACCGCCGCGATGAGCAGCGACGCGCCATCATAAGCTGCCGCGCTGAGCGGGCCGGGCGTCTCGCCAAACAGCACCGTGTATGAGCGGCTGAATGCGACGCTGGTCGGATCGTTGTACACATACGTCCAGCCCACCACGCCGGGCAGATTGGCCCGGAACTGGAAGGGCACGGAGTCCATAAACGCCCGGTCCGCGATCACGGGCGTGCCAAACGCGCCGCCAAAGCCCAGGCCGCGTAGCGTGCGGAGCAGATCGGCGACCTGCACCGGCTCACCGACGGCGATCACCGCGCCTGCGCCGCCATTGACGATGTCCTGCGCGACCTGCTGGACGGTGTTGCCCGCGCCCTGCACGATGACGCCGCTGGGTGTGACGCCGCGCTCGGACAGGCCGCGATTCAGGTCCTGAATCTGTGAGCTAAACCTCGCGTCGCCTTGATAGAGCACAATGCGCGCGCCCTCGACAGCCCCGATCATGCCGGCCAGGATGCCAAGCTGGACGCGGTCAGGGGCCTGGGTGCGGAAGAGCATCCCGCCCGGCATCACGGCGCTGCTGGTCGCCCCGGTGAAGACCGGCACGCCTGCGCCGGCCAGGATGGCGCTGTTTTGCGCGGCGAGATAGTTGTCGTCCGGCCCAAAAACGGCCACCACGTCATTCTGTAGAAGAGCGCCGAGCGCATTGCTCACCTGCCCCGGTTCGCGCGCATCGGACACGACGACCGAAAAGCGCGCCAGCCGCCCATCGGGCAGCGTCACCGGCCCGGTGGCGTTGGCCTGTTCCACAGCCAGGAACACGCCGCGCGCCGTGTCGCTGCTCGAATCGCCGATCACGCCGATATTCAGAACCACCTCATCCTGAGCAGCCGTCGCCCAGGACGGGATCAGCATGGCGGCGATGGCCAGCGCGGTGAGCAGGCACACTGCGCCGAAAAACCCCCCTGTACGAATCCGCATATTCCACTCCTTCTCCGAGACGCCGGACCCGATCATTCCCATCCCCAAGCGGGCCGTCATAGGACTATTTGCATAACCGATGGTGCGGCCCGGAAGTGACGCTTTGCCAGATGAGCGCTACGAATTGATCGTACTTTTTCATACTTTCACAGAAACGCCCCCGTGTGCCAAGCGGGACACGCGCCTTGTGAGGTGAGGTCCGGCGTTTCTGCCCCGCGCTTCGGCTCAGAGGTGTTATACTTCGGTCACGCACATCAGACGCCCAGCGGTGTATAATGCCGGGCAAGTGAAGCTCCCGCCGGGGCCATGCGCACAACCGGCTGCTGCATGTGACCCAACCCACCCACCGGCGGCGTTGGCCGAAGTACAGGCGAATCGGCTCAGGCGTCCACATCCCGGCGCGCACGCCATGTCGATGACGCCGCCAGTGAACACTGCCAAAGGAGACCAGCATGGCAAAAATCATCTCGATTCATTCGTTCCGGGGCGGAACCGGGAAGTCGAACACATCGGCCAATCTCGCGGCGCTGATGGCCGCGGAAGGGCTGCGGGTGTGTGTGATCGACACGGACATCCAATCGCCCGGTATTCATGTGCTCCTGGGGCTGGCCGAGGAAGACATGCACTCCACCCTGAACGACTACCTTTGGGGCCGCTGCGACATCAAGGACGCCGCCTACGACGTGACGGCGAACGTAGGCAGCGCCATCAAGGGAAAGCTGTACCTCGTGCCGTCCAGCATCAAGGTCAGCGACATCGCCCGCATCCTGCGCGAGCATTACGACGTCGGCCTGCTCAATGACGGCTTCCAACGCCTAATCGAAGCGCTTGAACTGGACGCGCTCATCGTGGACACGCACCCCGGCCTGAACGACGAGACGCTGCTGTCCATCGCCATCTCCGACGCGCTGGCCATCATCATGCGGCCCGACCAGCAAGACTTCCAGGGCACGAGCGTCACCGTTGAGGTCGCCCGCAAGCTCGACGTGCCGCGCATGGTGCTCATCGTCAACAAGACGCCGGAGTTTTTCGGCCTGGAAAGCGTGCGCGCCAAGGTAGAGAGCACCTACAACTGCGAAGTGGCGGCAGTCCTGCCGCATTCCAACGAAATGATGGCGCTGGCCAGCGAGGGCGTGTTCGTCGTGAAGTTCCCCGACCACGACATCAGCACGCAGTTGCGGCAGGTGGCCTTGTCGCTGGTCAACGATTAACAAGCGAAGCGTGTGGCAGGGGCCGGCGGTGCACCGTCTCATTTCATCCGGCGCGTAGTGACGTAGACGCGGCGCGGTGAGCACCGGAGAGGCAGCATTATGAACCTTATCGGCCAGCGCATGGGCCAATATGAGATTCTCTCCCAGCTTGGCGAAGGTGGGATGGCCGTCGTGTACCGGGCGCGCCAGATGAGCGTGCGCCGTGAGGTCGCGCTCAAGATCATCTCGCCCAGTCTGGCGGCGCGCGGCGGCTTCAGCCGCCGCTTCGAAAAAGAAGCCCAGATTATCGCCTCACTCAGCAACCCGCACATCGTCAAGGTCTTCGACTACGGTGTGATGCACGGGTTCCACTGGCGATTGACCGACGCACAGGTTGATCCCAAGACCGATCTGTACTACTTCGTTATGGAGATGCTCACCGGCGGCAGCCTGAGTGACCGCCTGGAAAAGGGCGTCATCCCACTCGCACAGATCACGCGCATCCTGGAGCAAATGGCGCTCGCCCTGGATTACGCGCACGGGCGCGGCACGATCCACCGCGATCTGAAGCCGCCCAATGTGCTCTTCGACGACCAGGGCAACGCCTACCTGACCGATTTCGGGATCGCCAAGCTGCTCGGCGAAACCTCATCGCTGACCCAGGAAGGCACGACGGTGGGCACGCCGTCGTACATGGCCCCGGAGCAGTGGGCGAGCGAGAACATGGGGCCGCCCGTCGACCTGTACGCTTTGGGCGTGGTGCTCTTCGAGATGCTCACCGGGCGCTTGCCGTACGTGGCCAGCTCCCCGTACCGCGTGATGCACATGCATCTCAACGATCCGATCCCCTCGGCCTTCATGATCAACCCGGAATTGCCGCCCGCGGTGGATGGCGTGATCGCGCGGGCGATGGCCAAAGCGCCAGAGGAGCGCTTCGAGTCCGCCGCCGCGCTGGTGAGCGCCTACAAGGACGCGCTGTCCGGCGCACCGGTCAGGGTTAATGCGCCAGAATCCGCCGAGGCGTCGAGACAGGCCGTCGTGTCGATGGTGGTGGACTCGCTCGCTTCCGGGTCCGGCGCGCCAGCGACCGGCGCACCCAGGGCCGCTCTCTTCATCGGCCTTGTGCTCGGTCTGCTGCTCATTCTCGTGCTCGTGCTGTTGTTCCTCGCCAGCCGATCTGGCGCGCACCCGGCTGATCTGGTGGGGCTGGCCGTGCGCGCCGGGGTTCTGTAGTGCAGGCAACACACGATGACCACACGAACGGGGGGCCAGATGCCGCCTGAAGATGACGACCGGCCTATCAGCCCATCTGACCTGCTCAGCCTGCCGCCGCCACAGCGCCGGGTGATGCGCATCCTGTTGCGCTCGAACGGGATGAGCCTCGCCGAATTGAGCCAGGCGCTCGATGCGCTGCCGCCCGAAGAGCGCCTGCCGCCCGATGCGCTGGCCAACGTGGTGAGCGACCTGGAACAGACTCACTGGCTGGCGCGGGTCGAGGGCACACAGCCGCCGGTGTTCCGCGCCGCACGCCTGGGCTGGACCGGCCAGGGGAAAGCCGACGAGCGCCCCGGCGACCGTCACCGGGGCGGGGCGAACCGGCTCAACGATTTCTGGGACTCGGTCAAAGAGGATGAAGAGAAGCGCCCGCGCCCGGCCACACCACGCCGGGCTGAGAGCGGGCAGGTCAGCAGCCTGTTTTCTGAGTTGGCGCGGCCCAACACATCGCTCTCGGACGTACTGGCCGAGCACAAATCGCCGCCCACGAAGCCCGGCGGGGGGCGCATCAGCTCTCTTTTTGACGAGCTGAGCAAACGCCCCGATCCGGACGCCGAATTGCGCGATGACGAGCCACAGGAGTAACACGCCGTCCGCCCGTTCGCCCTTCAGATCGGGCTGCCTTTCTGATAGAATCGACGTGCTCAAGTTGACCGGGTGATCGCGCCCCGTCAAGGCGGGGTGAGGAAAGTCCGCGCTCCATAGAGCACGGTGCTGGCTAACGGCCAGGCGGGGCGACCCGACGGCAGAGTGCCACAGAGAGGCGCAGTGCCACGCAGCCTTCGGGCTGTTGTGGTGAGGGTGAAACGGCGGTGTAAGAGACCACCGGCGCGGGCAGTGATGTCCGCGGCCAGGCAAACCCCACCGGGAGCAAGGCCAAGCAGAAGCGAGGGGCTGCTCGTCCCGTTATGAGCTTCGGGTAGGCTGCACGAGGCGTCCGGGCAACCGGCGTCCCAGAGAGATGATCGCCGCCCTGCTTGCAGGGCACAGAACGCGGCTTATAGGTCAACTTGGGCACATGCGCCGCTTCGGCCCGGTGTGGGTCGAAGCGGCTGCGATTCACAGGGCCGCCGCCCGGCTGCCGGCGCAACTTGGCCTATAATGAAGGGTGTACGCCCCACCGGGAACGGGTCCCGACCGAGGAAAGGCAGGTTGTGATCATGAACATGAAGCTTGGCACACGCGAAATCCTCATCGGTCTGCTCATCGTCGTGGCGGTGGCCGCTGTGCTCAGTCCCGGCTTCGCCATGTCTATCCTGGGCGCGATCCAGGCCATCTCGATCATCATCCTGTGCTGGGTAGCCATTTTCTACCTGATTAAGCGCATTTAGGGGGTGTTATTGACTTTCGAGGTACAGCCCTAACCCCCTCTCCCGACCGCCGAGTACGGCTGGGAGAGGGGGAAAAACACTTCTGAAGGGTGCCGCCCCTCTGACCCCCAGCAGCCTCACGGTGACACGTCTGGGGCGCATGAGGGGTCTGCCCCTCGGAGAGTCTTTCCCTCTCCCCGTCCGGGATGGGGAGAAGGGAGTTGGGGATGAGGTGCGAGGCGACGATGGCGAGAAGCGGGTGATTCGATAGAAGGAGTAGGGCGAATGATGGATTCGCTTGATGAGGAGCACCGAACGGTGAACGAGTACACGGCAGTGGTGAAGCAAGATGGGGAGTGGTGGATCGGCTGGATAGAGGAAGTGCCGGGGACGAATTGCCAGGAAAGTACGCGCGAAGAGCTATTGGAGTGTCTGAAGGAAGTCCTTCGCGAGGCGTTGGAGTTCAACCGTCAGGAAGCGCGAGATGCGGCAGGGGCCGATTATCACGAAGTGCGTATTGCCGTATGAAAAGGTCCGATCTGGTGCGGCACATGCGGGCGCATGGCTGTGAACTCCTGAGAGAGGGCGCCAAACACTCGTGGTGGCACCATCCTGCGCAGAACCGGCGCACCGCTGTGCCCCGGCATAATGAGATCAATGACATCCTCGCAAGGAAGATATGCCGGGACTTGGGTATCCCGCCTGTGAAATAGCCCACAAAAACGCCTTTCGCGCTAGACTCGGCATTATGTGCATCCTTACCGTTACTGATGGAGTACCACCATGCCGAAACACCTCGTTCCATCCCGAATTGCACTCTTTCTGCTGGCCCTTCTCGTTGCGATGGCGCTCATCGCGGCGGGCGGCGTACCTGCCGCCGCGCAGGATGGCCAGAAGATCTCCCGGCTGGGCGCGTACAGCGGCTATTCTGAGCAGGTCTACGACGAATGGGTGCGCACGGCGCAGTACGTTACCGCCCGCGACGGCGCGCGCATCGCGCTGGACGTGGTGCGGCCCAGCGTGAACGGCGTCCCGGTGGACGATCCGCTGCCCGTCATCCTGATCCACGAGCGTTACCACCGCGCCGACCTGCGCGACGGCGTCGGCGTCACCCAGGCGGGTTATGAGCCGTTGTGGTCGTTCTGGGTGCGGCACGGCTATGTGCTCGCCTCGTCGGACATGCGGGGGACGGGCGCGTCGTTTGGCTCGCGGCCTGGCGAGTTTACCGACTACGACTCCCAGGACGCCTACGATGTGATCGACTGGCTGGCGGGGCAGCCGTGGTGCAATGGCCGGGTGGGCATGATGGGCGTCTCGGCCAACGGCATCTCGCAGTTTGTCGCCGCCGGGGCCGCGCATCCCGCCCTGCGCGCCATCATCCCGCAGATGGCCATGTTCGATATGTACGACTTCGCCTATCCGGGCGGTATATACCGTGAAGAATTTTTACAGGCGTGGTCGCGCACCATCCAACGCCTGGACCTGGACACGCCGCCGGTCCCGGTTGATGAGGATACGGATAGCGCACTGGCCCGCGCTGCCGTGGCGGAGCACCGCGCCAACCTGAACATCTACCAGGCCAGCCAGGATGCGCCGTACCGCGACAGCATCCTGGAAGAGATCGGCTCGCGTGGTTACCTGGACTGGACGATCAGCCGCTTTGCGCCGGGCATCAACCGCTCCAACGTGGCGGTGTACCAGATCACCGGCTGGTACGATATGTACCCCGATCATCAGGCCTTGTGGTTCAACAACCTGATCGTGCCGCAGCGCATCGTGTTCACGCCGTTCTCGCATGGCGCGGGCTTTGTCGAGGGCTGGCGCGAAACGGTTGATCCGCTGGTCAACGACAACTTCACCGTGCTGTATGCTTTCACCTTCCACACCATCGAGCATCTGCGGTTCTTTGACTACCACCTCAAGGACATCGACAACGGCATCGGAGACGAGCCGCCGGTCACCTATTACGTGATGGGCGCGCCGGCGGGCGAGGCGTGGCGCACGTCAGACCAGTGGCCGCTGGCGACCGAACAGCGCACGCGCTTCTATTTCCGGGGCGGGCCGTCGGGCAGCATCCAGTCCGCCAACGATGGATTGCTGCTGCCGGAAGCGCCGGACGCCGTAGCGAGCGCCGCCGACGCCTACACGGTCGATTACAGCACCGCGACGGGCACGAGCACCCGCTGGCACAACGGGCACGGCGGCGATTTCTTCTACGGCGACATGAGCGAGCAGGGCGTGCGCTCGCTGACGTACACCACGCCGCCGCTGGATGCCGATGTGGAAATCACCGGCCACCCGACGGTATCGCTGTGGGTCACGTCCAGCGCTGACGACGGCGACATCTTTGCGTACCTGGAAGAAGTGGACGCGGATGGGTACGCGCACTACATCTCGGAAGGGATGCTGCGCGCCTCACACCGGGCCACGCAGGCCGCGCCATACAACGCGATGGGCCTGCCGTGGCATCGCAGCTTTGAGGCGGACCTTGCGCCGCTGTCCGCTGGCGAGCCGGTCGAGCTGACGTTTGCCTTGTTGCCCACCTCGAACATCTTCGACGCCGGGCACCGCATCCGGGTGCGCATCACCGGCGCAGACGATGGCAACTACCGGACGCCGCCGCTCGATCCTGCGCCGGAAGTCCGCCTCTATCGCGACGCGACGCACCCGTCCTATGCGGAGTTGCCGGTCATTCCGGCGCAGTGACGGAACTAGACTGGCCTCACCCCCGGCCCCTCTCCATCGTGCGCCACCCCAAAGAGGACCCCGGCGACGATAGAGAGGGGAGATCGCCAGCGCTGCTGTGCGCCGGTGTTTCCCCCTCTCTACGCTGTAACCGGCGTGGAGAGGGGCCAGGGGTGAGGTCCCTTCTACGCCGCGCCGCCCTCGCGTATCTTCACGAAGTAATCGGCCTGCCCGTTCTGCCCGCCCTTGAGCGAGATTTGCAGGCCATCGAAGCGTGGCGTGTTCGAACTGGCGCGGCACAGCGGCGCGCCCGGCGCGATGGGCACGACCGTTTCCAGCGCGTAGATGCCAAGCTGCTTGGACGCATAGCCGCACGTATCGCCGCCCGCCACACAGGCGCGCTTCAGGTCGGTGCGCTCCAGGATGTCGCGCAGGATCAAGCCCTGCTGCGTGCCCAGGCGGCTGCCCACGGCCTTCGGGTCCATGCCGAGCGCGGCCATGTGCTGGCTGGTGTGCGCAATGGCCGGGTCGTCCGGGCCGTGCGCCGAGTACAACAGAGCGCTGTGCCCGGCAGAGAGGACCTGAAGCGCCTGCTGGACGGCGCGCGCCCGTTCCTGATCAGCGGACGCCGGATCGACCAGACACGCCGAGTCGAGCCGGATGCCGGCAAAGTCGCGCGCCAGCGCATAGTCGATCTGCTCGGCGGTGGGCGGCGCGGCGCTGCCCGACACGACGACGAGCTGCCCGACGCGCCCCGGCGATCTGAGCGGCTCCGGCTTGGCGACGACGCCCGTCGCCTGCCAGTGCAAGGTTAGCGCGTTCTCGATTCCCGACGAGCCGACCATGAACACGGGCTTTTCGCCGCGCTGCGCCCAGATCACGCGCCCGACAATCGCCAGATGGCGCTGGTCGAGCGTATCGAAGAGCACGATCTCCATCCCATCGGCCACGAGCTTTTGGAAACGCTCATCAACCGCCGCGTCGGGGCCTTCCATGTGCCACACGTCGATCAGCCCGATAGAGCGCGTCGTCTGTTGGCCCAGGTGAAGCCGCAGGTCGCTCTCGGTCATGGGCGTGATCGGGTGTTTGCTCATCGTCGGGTGGCGGTCCAGGCGGTACGTCACGTCGCCCACACGCGCGAACAGGTTGCCGAACACGACGTAGCGGCGCAATGCCGGCGAGCCGACCATGAGCGGCACGACCGGCGGGTCGAACACGTCAAAACCGATGTCGATGGCGTGACCGATGCTGCCCACCGTCGGTGACGAGTCGAACGTGGAGCAGATTTTGTAGTGAAAGAACGGCGCGCCAAGCTGGTTGATCGCCTTGAAGGCCGGGATCAACTCGGCGTCCATCTGGGCGGGCGACATGGTCCGGCTGACGCCTGCCACGCCCACGGCGCGCACATGCGCAAAACGCCCGCTGAGCTGATCGCGCGTGGGCGGCTCCAAGAACAGGACTGCCGGCACGCCGCCCAACTCCAGCGACTCCATGACGTCGGTCGAGCCGGTGAAATCGTCGCCGTAAAAAGTGAGCAATAAGTCGGTCATGGGATGTGTCCTTCAGATTACGCGGTCGTTGCCGCCATCCATCGGAATCTGCGCGCCCGTGATCTTGGCGAAGAGCGGCCCGCACATCGCCACGGCCATATCGGCCATGTCGCGGCTGGTGATCTCGACCTTGAGCAGGTTGTTCGTCTTGTACTGCTCCACGGTCATGCCGTAATGCTTGGCGCGCGCGTTCAGCACGTCCTCGGTCCACAGGTCGGTATCAAAGACGCCGTGTGCGTGGATCATATTCACTCGGATGCCGTCGCCCGCCCATTCGAGCGCCGCGACGCGCCCCAGCTGCGTGAGCGCCGCCTTGCTGGTCGAATAGGCTGCCGCGCCCGGCCCCGGCGCGATGGCGTTGCGCGAGCCGTTGATCACCACGCGCCCGCCGCCCGGCGATTTCTTGAGGAACGGGTACGCTTCGCGCAGGATAACGAGGTTCGAGTCCAGGTTGATGCGCATCACGCGGTCCCATTCGGCCAGCGAGAGCGACTCGATGCGGCAGCCCGCCGGGAAGATGCCGGCGTTCAGCACGAGCATATCCAGCCGCCCGAACGTCTCGGCGGCTTGGCGCACCGCTGCGACTGCCGCCGCCTCGTCGCTCAGGTCGCAGGCAATGCCCAGAAATTCTCTCTGCTCAAATAGCCCGGCGATCCTGGGATTGATATCCAGCCCGGCCACGGACGCGCCTTTTTCGAGGAACGCCGCCACGCAGGCCCGGCCAATGCCCGCCGCCGCTCCTGTGACGAGCGCGGCCTCGCCGCTCAATGTCCAATCATTCATGGGGAAAACTCCTGATCTGAAAGAAACGAGGGCGTGCTGGTCCCGTTGCACGCCCTCGGCAGGGTGTCGGCGGCTCAGACGGCCTGGAGTTGGCTGTTCTTGAGTTCCTCGTACATCGTCTCGGCTTCGTCCACTGTGGCGTTGTGGTGGATGATCGCTTCGAGAGCGCGCATCGCGGCCACGGGCGCTTCGTTCTGCCACACGTTGCGGCCCAGGTTCAGGCCGCTCGCGCCGCGCTGCATCCCGTCGTGCACGAACTCGAAGACTTCGCGGATGGTTTCGGTCTTCGGGCCGCCCGCGATGACCACCGGGACCGGGCAACCCTCGACCACCTTCTCGAAGTTCTCGCACCAGTACGTCTTGACGACGCTGGCCCCGATCTCCGCGAAGATGCGCGCGGCCAGCGCCAGGAAACGCGCGTCGCGCTTCTCCAGCTCTTTACCGACCGCCGTGACGGCCATGACCGGGATGCCATACGGCTCGCACTCGTTGACGAGCTTGGCCAGGTTCATGACGGTCTGCTTCTCGTGCTCGGAGCCGAGGAAGATGGACACGCCCACCGCGCTGACGTTCAGGCGGAGCATCTCGTCAATCGACGTGGTGACCTCTTCGTTGGTCAGGTCGCCCAGGATGCTGCTGCCGCCGGAGACGCGCAGGATGATCGGGACGCGCGTTGCCGGGTCCACGCAGGCGCGCAGCACACCGCGTGTGCAGAACAGGCCGTCGGCGTACGGCATCAGCGGCGCAATCGTCTCGCCCGGCTTCTCCAGCTTGCGGGTCGGGCCGAGGAAATAGCCGTGATCGATGGGCAGGTAAAAACACCGCCCATTGTCACGGAACAGCCGCTTCATGCGATTTTCTTTTCCCCAATCCATGATGATTCTCCCTTATGCTTATTCTCTATTGAGCGTCAGCGCTCATAGTCGACGGTTCCGGAAACTTCGATATAGGGCTGGATGGCCGCCACGACTTCGACGTGCTTGGGATGCTTGCGGAAGACCGCCACATCGTCCAGCGAGTCGAAGCTCGAATTGACGACCACTTCGTAGGGCTTCGAAGACGCCCCGATGTTGATGCCGACTTCCCACTCGCGGACCACGTCGATCTGGCCGTCCAACTCCATGAGCTTGGCCTTCACCTGCGGGGCGGTGGCGCGATCCTTGAGTTTGAACATGACGATGTGTTTGATCATGAGGCTGCCTTTCGCTGGCCGAAGCGCTCCAATGCCTGCCTGAGTTCGGGGTGTGTGGCAGCGTAGTCGTCCAGGGTGATGCCCGCCATCGCCGCTTCCCAGGCCTGGTGCAGAGATTTTACCCCGGCTCCCGGCCCACCGGGATGGCCCTGGATGCCGCCGCCGCAGATGTACATGAAATCGGTGGTCTGCGTCAGGCGGTACGTGTCGGGAAGCTGGCCCGCCCACATGCCGGACCCGACGACGGGCAGCAGCCGGTCGGCGGGCGAAAAGAGCGGCGTGAGGCACTGCCCGATGGCGTTCACGACCGACTCATCCGACTCCCAGTACTTGTTGCGGATGCCGTTGACGTGCAGGTGATCCACGCCCACCAGCCGCCAGATTTTGTTGTAGGCGTTGAAGGACATGCCCAGGAAGGGCGAGCGTGTGAGCGCGCCCCAGCCGTTGCGGTGGGCGTGGATGGGCAGTTGGCTGTGCTTGCGCAGGAACTTGACGCCCGCGTAGCCGATGTGGTTGATGTTCACCATGACGCACGCGCCGCCCGCCTTGAGCACCGTGTCGTGATGGCGCACCAGCGTATCCGGATCGTCGGCGCTGATGTTGAAAGCGTACAGCGTTTGCTTGCCGGTGCGCGCCGCCACGTCGTGGATGACCGCCATCACCGCCTGGACGCGCGCCGCGACGGTCGAATAGGGCGGGCTGGTCATCTTCTCGTCGTCTTTTACGAAATCTACGCCTGCTTCGGCCAGCGTCCGCACGATGGCGGCGGTCTGTTCCGGCGTCAGGCCGACGTTGGGTTTGATGATCGAGGCCATGAGGGGCCGGTTGTAGACGTTGGTCAGGCGGCGTGTGCCCTCGACTCCGAATTGCGGGCCGGGGTGGGCGTGCGCGAAGGCGTGCGGCAGATCGAGGTCCATCAGGCGCACGCCGGACAGCTCTTTCAGCTCCGTCACGCCGCCCGCCACGACGGCCAGCACCGTGGCGAAATCGGTCCCGGTCACGTCCAGCGGGACGCGCAGCCGCACCTCGGCCCGGTAATGCGGCGCGCCGTCCGTGGGCGGCGTATTGCCATAGGGCAGCGCCGGGCGCGTCGTCGTGTCGAGTGGGCAGACCGACTCGACGGTGGCCGAAAAGCGCCGGGTCAGCGCTTCCGTCTCGCCAGGCACTTTGGTGAACGTCCCGGCGGAGAGCGTGGCGGCCATAACCGACGCGGCTTTGTCCGGCGGGAACGGCGATTCGACATAATAGGTGCAGCGGATGGCGTCGTCGGGCGGTGCGCCGCTCATGATCGTTTCCTTTGGTCGGGCCGGTCAACCCTGGTCGAGCCGGGCAAGCGCATAGGGCGGAAGCGTGATGCGCAGCGCGCCGTCGCCGGCCCGGAGCGGCGGCCCGGATTGCGCCCGGAAGCCTTCGGGGTCGCGCATGGCCGCTTCGGCGTTCGTCTCGTCGAGCATCTTGATCAGCCACGCGCCGGACAGGCCCATCACGTCGACCAGCTGCGGGTGATTGCTCAGGTTCGCCAACAAGACGCGCGTCCGGCCCGCCTTACGCAGCGCGATGCCCTCGACCGCCGCCATGTCGCTCGATTCGGTGGTCAGGACCTCGCCGCCCTGGAACTCGCCCAGGTCCGCGAAGACGTGGTACATCGGGTACACGCCGCCGGGAATGGAACGGAACTTGTCCGGCAGGGGCGATCCGGCGGCAGTTTCCATGACGCCGCGCCAGCCGGTGGTTTCGAAGCAGGTCACCGAAGCCGCCCCACTCTGCGCCAGGTGCTTGATGCTGCCCGCCGTCCAGCCTGCGCCGAACAGCGACATCTGGCGCGCGTCGACCTGGGCGGGAAGCTCGCCGGGCGCAGGCGCGGGGTCCGGGCCGGTGGCGTTCGGGTTCCAGCGCATCTTGAGCGTCACCGGGCTGACGATGACGGGCAGACTGCCGGAGAAAGCGCGCGCACTCTGCACGGTGACGCCCTGCGCGGCGAGCGTTTCGGCCATCGACACGTTGTCGAAGGCGTGCACCAGCGGGTTCACCGAATACGTCACGCCGTCCGCGACCTCGACGGGCGGGCGTCCCCGGTTCAATTCGGCAAAAAAGGCATCTGTGCCGGCAAAGAGCGGCGCGCCGAACGCAGCCAGGT
>JADZBY010000413.1 GCA_020851855.1 Anaerolineae bacterium | reverse complement strand
TGAACCCGCTCGGCGTGCTGCTTGGCTTGAACGGCGTCATCCTGCTGGCCTATGTGGTCGCTATCCCGGCCAACGAGATCGTCATCCCGACCGTGCTCATGCTGACGCTGAATTTAGCCCGGTCGAATCTGGCGGCGCGCGGCGTGATGCTGGAACTCGACGACGCCCAGGTGTACCACGTGCTGACGCAATACGGCGGCTGGACGCTGCTCACGGCGGTGAATCTGATGCTCTTCAGCCTGCTTCACAACCCGTGCAGCACGACGATCATGACCATCTACCACGAGACGAGGAGTCTGAAGTGGACGGCGGTCGCGACACTTCTCCCGCTCAGCCTGGCCTTCGGCGTCACCTTCGTGGTCGCCACTGTCGTGCGCCTGTTCGGCGGCGGATGAGCGCATGAAGCCCAGGGCAATGGCCTGAATCTGCCCCACCCCCGCCCACCCAGCACACTCACGTCATACGGCGTGCTCGCAGAGCATTGCGAGTACGCCGATCTTCTTGTGCGTAATGCACGGACGAGGCCGCCGGAGCCTGTCAGGAAAGTATCAAGGCGTGCGGCTTCTGGTGCGAGCCGCTTGTCTCTCGCCTGCCCCCGATTCGGCAATTTGCCGAGCGCTTTCACCGGCTGGGCGTCTGCCCTTCGGACCTTCTCTCAGCGTTGTGTATCTCAGGGAGTTATAAAGAAGCGCATATTGACAACCCGCGCGGGCGGTCAGATAATGCTACGTTGGCCTTTGGGCAAACTGAGTTTCACGAGGTCCTATGGCTTCGGCTACCAACGAGCGCGCCGGCCTGTGGCGCAGGATGATCGGCCAACCACTCGCGACGAAAGACCTTCCGCATCAGGCGGTGAGCCGGGTGGTTGGGTTGGCTGTCTTTGCGTCCGACGCGCTGTCATCGACTGCATACGCTCCCGAAGAGGTGCTGGTCATCCTGGCTTTTGCCGGAAGCGCCTACTTTGGGCTTTCCATTCCCATCGCGCTGGCCATCTCTGGCCTGATCGTGATTGTCACCCTGTCGTACCGCCAGACCATACACGCCTACCCCAACGGCGGCGGCGCGTACATCGTGGCGCGCGACAACCTGGGCGAGCTTCCGGCGCAGGTCGCCGGCGCGGCCCTGCTCACCGACTACATCCTGACGGTGGCGGTCAGCATCTCAAGCGGCGTGGCGCAAATCGTCTCTGCCATACCGGACTTACGACCCTACCGGGTGGAGATCGCCCTCATCGTCATCATCGTGATGACCATCATCAATTTGCGAGGCGTCAAAGAGTCGGGCCGGGTATTCGCCGTGCCGACCTACTTCTTTCTGGCGATGGCCTTCCTGGTCCTGGTCGTGGGCGGCGTGCAGTTCTTCAACGGCTCGCTGGGCGCGATCCAGGTCTGCGCCGAGGGCGCGACGGCGGGTTGTGTCGAGCCGGTTCACTATCCGTTTGTTGAATCGCTGACCCTCTTCCTCGTCTTGCGCGCCTTTTCAAGCGGCTGTACGGCGCTGACCGGCATCGAGGCCATCTCGAACGGCATCACCGCCTTCCGCAAGCCGCGCGCCAGAAACGCCGCCGCGACGCTGGTCACCATGAGCACCATCCTGGTCATCATCTTCATCGGCTTCACGCTGCTGGCGCACCAGGTCGGCGCGGTTCCGTCGCACTCCGAAACGGTCGTCTCACAGATGGCGGGCGCGGTGTACGGCTACAACAACCTGCTGTACTTCATCACCCTGGTGAGCACGACCGGCATCCTGCTCATGGCCGCCAATACGAGCTACGCAGACTTTCCACGGCTGGCGGCGCTCATTGCGGCGGACGGCTTCCTGCCCCGCCAGCTCACTATTCGCGGTTCGCGGCTGGTCTTTTCCGTGGGCATCATGTCGCTCGGCCTGCTGGCGGGCCTGCTCGTGGTGTTCCTCGGCGCGCAGACCTCGGCCCTGATCCCGCTGTACGCCATCGGCGTGTTCCTCAGCTTCACCATGTCGCAAACGGGCATGGTGGTGCGCGCCTGGAGAATCGGCAAGCTCAAGCCAGGCGAGAAGGTCACCAACGATGTGACCACGCTGGAGTACGACCCGCACTGGCGCGGCCACATGATACTGAGCGGCGTGGGCGCAACGCTCACCGCCACGGTGATGATGGTATTCGCCGTGACCAAGTTCCGCGATGGCGCGTGGTTCATCGTGGTCCTCATCCCGACGCTGGTGTACGCCTTCTTCCGCATTCACTGGCACTACCGCGATGTGGCCGCCATCCTCAGCGCCTCAAAATTGCGCCTGGACCGGACGCACAAGCACGTCGTGTCCAGCGTCGTGCTCATCGATGACGTGCACGCCAATACGCTGCGGCTGGTGGACTATGCCAAGTCGCTGGGCGTGCCGTGGAAAGCCATCCACATCAGCATCGACCCGCGCAAGACGGAGATTGTCCAGAAGAAGTGGAACGAGCGTGTGGGCGAGGGAGAGCTGTACCTGCTTGAGTCGCCCTACCGGCAGACCATCGAGCCGATTCGTGACTTCCTCGAAGAAGAGCTGGCCAATACGCCGAATGGCTATGTGAACGTGATCATGGGCCACCTGGTCATGGACACGCTCTGGGAGCAGGCCTTGCACCAGAACAGCGCGGTCATCTTCAATCTGGCGCTCGCCAACCTGGAGCGCGTCGTCGTGACCACGGTCCCCTTCCAGATTCATCATCTGAGGAAGGGCGAAGACGGCAACGGCAATGGCAACGGAGACGGCAATGGTAACGGGCACGCCAACGGGCACGATCACGGCGATCTGGCCTTGCCGCCGCCGTGGCCGCTCGAAGAGGCGAGCGACGCTGCGCCCACGGATGCAGCGTCGGCGACAACAGCCTCGCCCGGCGATACGCCCGTGACGCCGCCTACTCCGTAACGACCAGCGTCGCCAGTAGCACGGAATCACCGGCTGGCGTGCCCGACTCGGCGTCGAGTGGGATGCGCTGGCCGGTGTTCGATTCATACAACCCGATCTCGACCCGGTACGCGCCCGCTGGCACGCCGCGCAGGTCGAGCCGGTACACGTCACGGCCCGGCGCGGCGGGTGGATGGTCGTCCTGCGCCCAGAGCGGGGAGCCGTCCGGGCGCGGCGGGCCGATCAGGTGCACAAAGGTGGTCAGGCCGGGCGGCGCGCTGCCTTCCCAGAACAGCAGCACGGTCAACGCAGCGCCCGTGCGGTGCGGGCCGCTGATCGCGTAGCCGCGCAGGCGTACTCCGCGTGCGGTCAGGGCCAGCGGCGCATCGATTTCGCCTGCTTTGATCGCATGGGAGCGGTACTGCCGCACCAGAAAGCTCCGCCCCGCGCCCTCATCGCTGATCAGGACGCCCTGCGCGCGTAACGCAGCGTCCACCTCGCCCGACGCGCCGCTCACCACGAGCCAGACTGCCCGTCGCGCCGCCAACTCTTGTACCACGTGAGCGCTCGTATCTGCGCCGGGATAGGGCAGCACCAGGTAGGGCGCGGGGCCACGATAGTAGTACTCAAAGGCCGGGTCAAGCGCACCGGTCTGCGCGTCTGCCGGCGAGACAATCAGGCCGTCGTCGGGCCGGACCACCGCCGCGAGGTAATCGCGCAGGCCGAACCAATCCGGCGACTTGTGGTAATCTGCGCTCCAATAGCGGGCCAGCGATGCGGCTCCGGGCACGATGAGCGCCACGGTAATCAGCGCGACGGGCGCAAGCGCGAGCCGGCGCGCGCGGCCCGGCGCGTTGAGCATGTCCCACGTCCGCACCAGGGCAAAAGCCCACGGCAGAAGCAGCGCGGGCGTCGCACCTATCAGGTAACGCGGGCCGAACACGTCCATGCGCATCGCCGCCAGCGCCAGCAGTCCGAGCGGCACGACGAGCAGCAAGCCGACCAGCGCGCCTGCGGCCTGGTGCGCACGCGCCATCCAGGCGAATACCACGAGATACGCGCCGAGCAGCGCCGCCGCCAGCCACGCCGACTGATCCTCACCTTCCGTGACGCCGGGCAACGTCTCGCCATAGAGCAGCGCCGCCGCCATGCGCCACGGCGAGTCGCCCGTTGCGTCGGTGAGCGCGCCCCGGTAGCCGCTCCCGGCGAGCGCCGCCGCCTGCCCGGCCCAGGGCAGTAATCCGATGGCGACGGCGAGCATCAGGCCCAGCCAGAGCCGCAGCCGTTCCCGGCGGAGCAGCGTCATAGCCAGCCCGTGCACGACGACGACGAAGATTTCGAGGAAAAATGCGTACAGCGCGGCGAGAGTGGCCAGCGCGTAGAGCGCCGCGTCGGCCCGGCGTCCCCGCGAGCCGGCGGGCCGGACGAGTAGCCGGGCGAAGAGCCACAGCGACACCGCGCTCAGCGCCGCCCACAGCGCATAATCGCGCGCGTCCTGGCTGTGCCAGATCAGGTTGGGAGCGAGCGCCCAGAGCAGCGCCCCAGCCAGCCCGATCCGCCCATCGCGGCACAGGCGGCGTCCCAGCGCGTACATCGCCGGGACGCCGAGAAGGTTGACGAGCGCGGAGAGCGCCCGCATGGCGAACTCCGAGTCGCCCACAAACGTTTTCCAGGCGAAGAAGGCGAAGTACACGCCCAGCGGGTGCGGCTCGCGCCAGGCCAGCCCGTCGCCCGGCGCAAGGGTGAGGATCGGGGATTGCGCCCAGTAGCGCACGGCGAACGCCTCGTCGCCGCGCAGCGGATGCGCGCCCAACCCGATCAGGCGCAGCGCCGCCGCCAACAGCAGGATGACGAGGATGCTGGCCAGCCGGGAACGGCCCGGATTCCTGCCCAGCGGCGCTGTGCTCAGTCCACGTCCTCCTCGGTCAGGCCGGTGTGCTGGTTCTCCGGCACGAGCGCTACCACGGCGTTTTCGAGGATGATGATCTCGTCGTCGTCCAGCTCGCGAAATTCCGTCTGTTGTTTATCGCGGCGGTCTTCGCGTAACAGCGACTTGATCGACGGGCGCTTCTTGGGCGTCGCGTAGGCCACCGGGATGGCCGGATCGATGATCTCCAGCGTGGCGCGTGGGTCGGTGAAGATGACCATCGGCTCGACCTGGACGCCGGAGTCGGGCAGCGCCTTGTCCACGAGGGCCTGAAGCTGATCGCGCTCTTTGCGGGCATCCTCGAACGGATCGCCAAGCTGTTCCTGCTTCATGTACAGGAAAATCGGGCCGAGCGGGCCGCGCGCGCGGGCATTCGTCCAGCGCTCGCCCTGGACCTTGAACTCCGTCTGCTGGAAGCGCGTCGTGACCGAGTACACGCCGTGCGGTGTGATCAGGACGTGCGGGTTGCCGGGAAAGAAGTTGAGCAGGACGCTGCGCCGGTTGATGCCGCGCAAGCCCTCTTTGAGCATGGCATCCGGGCGCGGCTGGCGCACCCAGGCGTTTGTCAGGCGCACCGAGGCGATGGTGGCAATCAGGCCGATGGGCATGACCAGGCACGGCACGAAAAACAGGGCTTCACTCGAGATGGCGACGAAATTGGTGAAGATCAGGCCGCCGGTCAGGACGAACAGGCTGAAGAAGAACATGATCGTCCCCATCATGCGGCCACGCTTCACGCGCCGCTCGTTGGTCACCACACGCATGTTGTGCTGTGTCTCACTTTCCCTCGTCAGGCGGCAGGCGGAGAGGTGCGCGGCCTTGCCTGCCCGCAGAACTCAGTTGTGATGGCTGTCATGAACATGAACCTTCCCCGAAGGGTCGGGGGCGCGGGCCGAGATTGTAACCGAAAATCGGGCGGCGGCGTACAAGAGAACCCTCACGCCCGGCTCAAAGCGCGTTATCATAGCCGCAACGATGGTGTGACGAGCCGATC
>JADZBY010000412.1 GCA_020851855.1 Anaerolineae bacterium | reverse complement strand
TAGGGCAGTGCATCCGCGTCCTTCACGGAGCCATCCCAGCCGTTGCGGAACATCTGGCCGATGTTCACCGCGCTCACCATCCCAAGCGCCTTGATGCGGCGGTCATTGATGGCGGCATTGGCGCTGTAGCCGGCGCCTGCGCAGATGCCCATGGCACCGATCCTGTCCTGATCCACGTAGGGTAGCGTGGTCAGGTAGTCAATCACGGCGCTCACGTCTTCGGTGCTGATGTAGGGATTCTCCAACTGGCGCGGCTCGCCCGTGCTCTCGCCTTGATACGAGCGGTCGAAGGCGATGGTGATCAGGCCGTGCTCGGCCAGCTTCCTGGTATACAGGCCAGCGGTCTGCTCCTTCACGCCACCGCCGGGATGCGAGACGACGACGGCCGGGTACTTCTTGGATTCGTCGAAGCCGGAGGGAAAGTTGATGACGGCGGCCAGGGTGATGCCTTGGCCATTGAGGTTCTTGAACGTGACGTTGGGCATGAGGTTCTCCGGTCGTGAATGAGAGGGCTGGCACAGCTAGATGACGCTGGCAGGACTTAATGCTAGACCTCGGATTGATCCTGATATACACCCTTTTAAAGACATGACTGGTAAGTTAAACTAAACAAATGGCTATCGACCCCTCTCTCGTCTTCTCCCTGACGTGGTTCGCCCACATCGCCCGCCACCGCAGCTTCACCAAGGCGGCGACGGAATTGGGCGTCACGCGTGCGGCCCTGTCCCAGCACCTCAAGGGGCTGGAGCAACGTCTGGACATGCGGCTGCTCAACCGCACGACACGGGACATGTCGCTGACGGAAGAAGGACAACGCCTGCTGGATGTCCTGCAACCCGCGCTGACGGCGGTGGAACGGGCGGTCTCGGAGCTGGGCGAAGCGCATGGTGAGCCCTCGGGCCTGATCCGCATGAATTCCTCACGCATTGCCGCCCGGCTGCTGATCGAGCCGCACATGGGTGAATTCCTGGCGCGCTATCCAGATGTGCGGCTGGAACTGGTCATGGACGATGGCTTCTCCAACATCGTGGCCGATGGGATGGATGCCGGCATTCGCCTTGGCGAGAGCCTGAATGAGCACATGGTTGCCGTGCCCATCACGCCGCCGCTGGAAATGGCCATCGTCGGCTCGCCTGCTTACTTCGAGCGATACGGCGTACCCGAGACACCCGCCGACGTAACGAAGCACAACTGCCTGGCCTACCGCTTTACCTCCAGCGGCACGATCGACTGCTGGTCGTTCTCCTCGCCTGATGCCGAGGGCCGCACCGTGGTGTTCGAGCCACAAGGCAGCGCGGTGTTCAACGACGACGAGAGCATGCTGCGTGCGGCCTTGCAGGGTGTGGGATTGGTACAGCACATCGACCTGTGTGTGCGTCAGCATCTGGCCGATGGCACTTTAATGCGGGTGCTCGCCCCTTGGTGCCATCCGTTTCCGGGGTTCTACCTCTACGTGCCATCACGGGCACAGATGCCCGCAAAGATTCGGGCGCTGATAGATTTTCTGATTGAAAAGCGGGAGCAGTTGGTGCTGGAGTCTCGCCCCCGTTCTTCGCCTGCCAAAGTGAGGCCACGCGAAGGGCACAACATGGTTCGCGGTATGGCTCGTCGACGTGGCTCGAAGCAACCCGACCGTTGACATGTCCGCTGCGATGTCGGTCCGTGGCGTTATCAGCCCATTGAGATGCTGCGCTGCCTTCCAACCTCCCATGAAACTCCAGCGCCACGCACTGTCGCGGCAAGCTGTTGCCCCAGCCGCTGCTCGATCACCGGCTTCCAAGGCACCAGGCTGAACCCCTTGCCGTCGTCGAGCATCGCGTAGCGCCCGCTGGCCAGCATGACCGAGCGTCGATAGATACCAGCCACGCGCTGCCCGAGTCGCCGAAACGCAGGTTTCGTCCCAGTGCCTACCACCGAAAACAGTCTGTTGATGGGCAGGCTCCCATTTGGTTCTTGAGGCACGTCGAGCACGTAGCTACGCACGTTGGTATCTTGTCCCGACTTCACGTCTTTGCCGGATTTCAGGCCGATCAACGGCAGAAAGAAAACATTTGACAAAAGACACTTTCAAAGCTTGCTGGATCATTTCGCCTTTTCAGGTTCGCAAATGCAGCATTTTTGCGAATCATGCAACTTTAAACCTTACCATCACTGTTTTTCATCAATGTGCAATCCGTGACTGGAGCAGCGCATTGACAATTCTGCAGTCAAAACTACCCGATTTTCTGACTCGTGTGTCATGGATAACAGAAGCACATTTTTTATCGAAAGGACACAGGGAGTTTTCATGATTATAAAAACGGTTTCATTACGTCACGGTTTTTTGTTGGGATCGGTGCTGGCTGGAGGCCTGTTCGTATCGGCCAATGTTGCTGCGCAGTCTGCCGTCACTCAGCAAACGATTGCAATCGATCTTGCCGCACAGCCCCTCGAACAGGCGATCACGCAGCTTGCCACTCAGGCAGGTTTGCTCATCGGTGTTGATGCCAGTCTGGTTGCAGGCAAACAGGCACCCGCACTGAATGG
>JADZBY010000411.1 GCA_020851855.1 Anaerolineae bacterium | reverse complement strand
CCGGGCCTCTCGGCGCGCGGCGCGCTGGTCATCGTGCACGGCTTTGGCGACCACAGCGGGCGGTTCGCGCACGTCGCGGACTACTTCACCCGGCAGGGCTACACAGTACACGCCCTCGATTTGCGCGGGCACGGCCAGAGCCGGGGCAAGATGCTCGGTTACTTCGACGATTTCAACCAACATGCCGACGACGTGGATGTGCTCGTCACGCGCGCTGTCGAGCAGAACAACGGGCGGCCCGTGTTCGTTCTGGGGCACAGCATGGGCGGGTTGGTGTGCGTGACGTATGCCATCCGCCAGCCCTCGCCGGAGCGCGTGCGTGGATTGATGCTCAGCGCGCCGCTGCTGGATGTGCACGAGAAAGCGCCGCTCGCTGTCCAGGTCTTGCTGCGCTACGTGATTCACCCGTTTTCGAAGACGTTTCCCACCTCGAAAGTGGTGGTGGATACCCTGTCGCGGGATCGGCGGGTGGTCGAAGCCTACATGGCCGACCCGAACGTGCTGCACGGCGGCGCGCCCGTCCAGACCGCGCTGGAGCTGCTCAAGGCGTCGAATGCCGCGCGGGCGAACCTGGGCCGCATCAGGCTGCCGCTGCTCGTCATGCAGGGCACAGGCGACCGGCTGGTCAGTCCCGAGTGCGCCAAGCTCGTCCACGAGAAAGCGTCCAGCCCGGACAAGACGCTGAAACTGTATGACGGGCTATACCACGAGATTCTGAACGAGCCGGAGCAAGCGCTGGTCATGGCCGACATGGCGGCGTGGATGATCCAGCGCGCGGTGTGGTAGCCGGGACCATCGCTTCAAACTGGATGGATCGGCGCAGCGCCAGGTTCGCCCGGCGTGGATGGATTTTCTTCTGTTACCGCGGATCGTCTGGCGCGCCCGGCGCTGAAGCGACCGGGCTGAATGGTCAAAGCCCTGACGGGCTGGCACACGCCCTCAGCCCGAAGGGCTTCGTAGTTTCAGCCTGGACCTTCAGGTCCGGGCGATACGATCCGTACCCGTACTTATCTGTGAAAATCCGTGGGCGACCGAGCTTCGTAGTTTCAGCCCCGTGCTTGAGCGCGGGACGGCTCCGGGCGGTGTGGTAGCGCTCAGCCCTTGTGCAGCGGCATCCGGAGATATACCGTCGTGCCCACGCCGTGCTGGCTGGTCAGGCTGGCGCTGCCGCCGTGCAGCAGCATCGTCTGGCGCACAATGGGCAGCCCCATGCCCGCGCCCTGCTGCTCGTGTTTGGTGCGCTCGGACTGCTGCATCACTTCCCAGATCGTCGGCTGGTCCTTTTCCAGGATGCCGCGCCCGTGGTCCTGGATGGCGATGACCGCCGTCTCGCCGCCAGCCGTGACCGTGATGGTCACCCTGCCGCCTTCCGGGCTGAAGTACACCGCGTTGCGCAGCACTTCGTAGATAGCGTTCGAGAGCAGCTCCGGGACGGTGAATACTTCGGCGTCGTGCGCTTCCAGGTAATCCGTCGCCATCTCGATGCTGCGCGCGAACAGGTCCGGCTGGGCGAGATGAATGGCCGCCTCGACCAGCGAGATGAGCGTCGCGGATTCGCCCAGCCGGTCAAGCTGAATCTGGGCGTGGCCGCTCATCAGTTCTGCATAGCGCACCACCTGCTCCGCCAGCCGCGTAAGGCGCTGTGTGCCGCTGCGAATCAGGCCCAGGCTGACGTCCACGTCCTGCGGATCGGTCGCCTGGCGGAACGAGTCGGCCAGAAGCTCAAAGCCGCCCGTGATGTACGTCAACGGCGTGCGCAGCTCGTGGGAGAGAAGCTGGATCAGCGAGCGCCGTGTGCCCTCAAATTCGCGCTCGACTTCTTCGCGCATTTCCTGGGTGCGGTTGAGCTTGTTGCGCACCGTGGCGAGAAACTCGATCGGGTCGAAGGGCTTGACCAGGTAGTCGTCCACGCCCAGTTCGCGCCCGAACCGGACGTGCCGCCGCGAGCCGTGCGCCGAAAGGAAGATGAACGGGACCATGCGCAGCGACGGAATCTGCCGCACCGCCTGGAAAAAGGCGTAACCGTCCATGATCGGCATGGCAATGTCGCTGACGATCAGGGCTGGCCGGCACGTGCCCGATTGCAGCGCGTCGAGCGCTTCCTGGCCGTTGCTCGCCGCATGGACGGCGTAACCTTCCAGGTCGAGGATCAGCGTGGCGTTCTTGCGAATGTCTTCGTCATCGTCGACGAGCAGAATCGTGGCTTCCGGGCGCGTGGCGTTCATGACCGGCGACACCTCCAATGGCCGTGGGACCGTGACGGCGCCTCACGCCGCAACACAGGGAGCGAAGGCGCGGTGTTATGGCAACTGGATGGTGTTGGTGAGCAGCAGCAGCGCCACGCTGATCACGCTGACCGCCAGAAACAGGACCACGGAGAGGATCATGCGCTCACCGGCGGTCAGGCCGAAGATACGGCCCTCGCCGGCTTTGCGGCGGTCCACTTCCACCACGTCAAAATCGGTTTCGAACTCGTCGCGCAGGACGCTGTTGCGCAGATCGTCTACGTCGACGTTTTTCTCCGTCTTCCCCGGTTTGTTGCTCATGGGCCTCACTCGCAGTCAGGCTGCCGGAACATAACTTGATTCTATCGATTCACTAACCGTGGGGCAAGTGGGGACGCACTCAGGTCAGGGCTATCACATCAGAAGCGTTGGCGAATGCCCCACGCTGATGAATTGTACCTTTTGAGCAGGAATTGCCTACGGGCGGTTCGCGAACCGCCCCTACAGCGGCGGCGCGCGTAGGGGCGCGTCGCGGCGCGCCCGCGGCCTTTATCCGCCGGTCCGCCCGGTCTGATGCAGTGGCCTGCTATTCACGCGAAGCGCTTCCACGTGCCATCGACCAGCCGGAAATAGACGATGGCGGGCGCGCCGTCCACCGTGACGCTCACGGCAGCTTGCGGCAGGCCGTCCGGGCCGTAGCTCATCGACGCCTGCTGCACCTGCGCCGTGGCCTGAAGCGGGGCCTGCATCCGGTTTTGCAGCGCCGCCTGGGCCGTTGGGTCGTTCATGTCCCATTGGGCTGCCAGCGCGCCGGTGTCGTTGCGCGAGAGCAGCGTTTTTTCCAGGTCCAGCCGCCACTGGAAAAAAGGCCGCCAGTCGATGTTCAGCGTTTCGAGCGGCCCGCCGAGCGCATCGACCAGCGCGCCGAGGGTCGGGTTCTGGGCCAGCGCGCGCGCCAGCCGGGGCAACGCCGGCGCGCCGAAGCGGTCGATCACGCTCTGGGTGAAGGCCAGATTGCGCAACTCCGAGCGCCCGGTGAAGATCGCCGTCAGCCATTCCACCGCCGAGCCGCGCAGCCACGCCGCATCGTCCGCGCTGGACGGCTGCCCATTCTCAGGCAGCGGCGCGCCCATCGCCCGGTCAAACAGCCGCTCGGCCAGCGCGCGCGCCACGTCATCTTCGAGCGCATCGGGCAGGACCTCGTCGGCGCGCGTGCGCTCGTCCCCGGCCAATGGCGACGGCACATTCAGCGTCCAGTCGGCGTCCTCATCCCAGCGCACCGTTTGATCGGGCGTGGCGATGATGTCCAGCACGAGGCGCGGAGCGGATTCGCCCGTCGCGGCGCACTCCATGATCCGGCAGCCGTCCGCCCACCAGCGATCAACGCGCGGCTGAAGCTCACGGGCAAGCTCGGCGTCCAGTTCGTGATAGCGCACGTCGGCGGCCTG
>JADZBY010000410.1 GCA_020851855.1 Anaerolineae bacterium | reverse complement strand
GAACGCGACTTCCGCGCCATGCATGATCTCGCCGTAGAACGGATCGGTCGACGTGGACAGGCCCGGTTTCTCGTGGACGAAGAAGCCCACGGCGAAGGTGGTCGACGTGGCCAACCCACGAGCGCCAGCGCTGGGCGCGTAATTCAGGCGTTGCGCCTCTTCGATGATGCGCGCCCGGAGCGACTCGCTCACCCCGGGCCGGTCATTGAGCGCGCGGGACACAGACGCCGTGGAGATATTCAGATTTCGCGCAATGGTCTCAATGATCGAAGGCATTTGATGGCCTACTTTACGCAATAAGTTACGTAAGCGCTTGCGTTCCTTCAATTACAGCATAGAATGAATCTAAGCGTATGTCAAGTAGGCTAAAAATCATCCGAACGAGGCGATCTGATGGTTGTCCTGGAAAATGGCGTGATGCGGCTGAGCTTCGAGCAGGGCGAGTCGCACTTCGTGATGCAGACGGCGGTGCACGATGGCGGCGACTGGCGCACCGCATCCCTGCCCATGCGGGAAGCGCTGGCCGGCTTTCAGGTATCCGACGTCGCGGCGCTTGACGGCGGCCTCAGTCTGCGTGGGACAGGGCCGGGCGCGGCCTTTCGCGGCGATGTCCGCCCCCACGGCGACGGATTCCGGCTGGCCCTCGACATTGAAGCTCACGAGACGATTACCCTGAACCCGGCGATGGTCGTGTGGCTGGGCGTTTTGGACAACATGAACGACCGGCAGGCGCACACGTGGCGGCAAACCATCCTGCGCGCGCCGACGGCAAACCAGAATGGCCTCGGCGGCAACGACTTGCCCGCCTGCTACCTGTACGACCACGCCACGCACATCGAGACGATATGTTATTACCCGCCGGACAGTTTCGCCTGGACGCCGGCGCGCTTCTACGACCTGGCCCTGCGCGAGGTGTTCGACTACCGCGCCGATCCCGGCCCACGCTACGGCGTCGGGCTGGTGTCCACCCGGCTGGATGCGGCCTATCCGCTTGAGCCGGGCGTGCACCGCCTGACGTGGTGGTTCATGCAGCGCCCCCGGCGCGACGCGCCGACGGCGTGGCAGGCGCAGCGGGCGCTGCTGGACGCCGTCGCGCCGCTGCTGGACGCCATGCCGCGCATTTATCCCGGCGCGCCCGGTTGGCCGGACATGGCGCGCGGGACGCTGGACGATCTGCACGACGAGGCGTGCTGGATCGACGTGCAAGGCCGGCGTGGGCTGCGCGCCTATGTCCTGGGCAGCTCGGCGGAGAAGCGCGACCGGGCCAGGGGCTTCGAGCTGATGACGCTGCTGGACGTGGCCTGGCCGCTCGCCCTGTGGGAGCGGACCACCGGCGGCAACGAGCGGGCGCGGGCGCTGGTCGAGCACATTCGCGGCCTGCTGCCGGACTTTCACCGGCCCGCCGCGCACTTCATCGCCAACAACTACCCGCCCCGGCCCGGCGATACCTTCACCGACGCCTGGTACTTCATGGAGAACGCGCTGATCAAGTGGCCGTGGCTGGCGCACCTGACCGGCGATGCGACGCTGCGAGACATGTTCCTCGACGCGCTGAGCGGTGCGGAGCAGCTTGCCCACCAGACGAACTACCTGTTCCCGCTCTTCGCTGATGCGGCGGACTGGCGGCCCCGTGGCAGCCTGCTCAACGTGTCGGTGGGTGGGCTGTACGCCGGCGGGCAGGTCATCGCCCACCAGATGACCGGCGCGACGCGGCATCTTGACGAAGCGGCGGCGGCATTGCGCACCATGCACCAGCTTCCGCCCGGCCAGCTCACGCACGAGCCGCAGCAGCTCGGCTTTGCGGCGGCGGCGGCGCGTTATCTGGCGGGCGTCCGCCCCGGCGACGGCTGGCGCGAGCGGGCGATGGACTTCGCCGGGCTGATGTTGCGCATGGGCTACTGGGGCAGCGATCCCGCCGTGCCGTTCTACGATCCGCGCGGCATGTTCCAGGCCTGCGCCTCGCTGAGTTACCCGGCCTACAAAGAAAACGTGGAGAGCCTGCTGGCGTGGCCCGAACTTCTGCGCGATGGCATTCCCGGCGCGCCGCTCGATGGGCTGATGGCCGCGTTCGCCAACTTGCAGCGGGCGCACAACTATGCCTTCTTCGACGCTTTCCTGCCCAAAGACCTGCGGCGCGGCCCGTGTCCGCACATCCCCTACGAGGATGTGGCCACGGCGGAGTTCCGCCACACGGCCAAACTGGGCAAGGAAATCTACGGCGCAGGCGAGGTGTTCTGGAGCGCGCTGCTCTTCGGGGCGCTCGGCAATGTGGACCGCCCCGACGTGCTGTGCCTGAGCCTGGATGTCCCATGTTTGGAACTGCGCGACATTCCGCCCGCTTCACAACGGCGATTCTTGCTCTATAATGCGGCGGGCGAAGACAGCCGCCTGACGCTGGTGTGCGGCGTCGCCGAACGCCAACTGAGCCTGCCGGCGCATGGCGGCATGATCGTGAGCATAGCTTCGTAGGGACAACGCCTGCGTTGTCCGTCTGGCTCCCCTCGCGGAGTGGGGCGAAGACAAGGACACGTCCACGG
>JADZBY010000409.1 GCA_020851855.1 Anaerolineae bacterium | reverse complement strand
GTGATCTGGCCGGTGCGCAGGTCGAGGATGACCAGTGCGGCAGGTGCGCCTTCCACGGCGGGCCGAATGGCGGCAGCGCGCGCACCGTCCGGCGCGATGGCAGGCCGCACCACGTCATCGGCCTGCCACACCGTCAGGTTATCGAAGCCGGTCAGCGCCAGCCCTTGCCCACCACAGCCGAGCGAGTGTACATAACCGTCGGGCGTCCAGCGCAATACGTCATTGCCGCCCGCCGGGCCGGTTTCATCCTGGTACAGCGCCCAGGTCGGATCGTCAATCTGGCTGCTGCACCCCTTCAGGGCAAATTCCCCGGCGTAACGCGGCGCGCCGCCGTTTGCGGGGAAGGCCTGCAACTGGACCATGTGCGCGCCGCCGTCGAGAGTCACATCCGTGGGCACGCCGATGACAAACTCTGCGCCATCGGGCGACCAGGCAGGCGGCAGGCCCGGTTCCAGCCCACGCGCGACGGGCGCGGGAGCCTGCCCCGACACGGCCAGATAGAGCGTGCCGTCCTTGTGGTCCACGAAAAGCAGCCGCTCTCCGCCTGGCGACCAGCGCAGCAGCCCGTAGTCGCGGTCTTCGGCAAAGAACGGAAACTCTTGCGTGGCGCGGCGATTGGCGTCGCCGGTGAGCGGTGTGCCCGGCCCGTCGCGGAACGCCGTGACGTACACGTTGCCGTCTGCGCCGACATAGGCCAGCGCCGGGTCATAGGCCACCGGCTCCAGCGGAACGGACGACGTCGGGGTAGGCGGCGGCGTCTCCGTGCCCAGCGGCGCGATGACGATGGGCGTCGCAGTGGCTTGGCCGGTCGTCGGCGTCAGGGCGGGTGTTGCGGGCGGCGTCACATCGAGCGGCTGCGGCGTGCCCTGCGCATCGATCCGCCCGCACAGGAGCAGGATAGCGCCGTCTTCGCTGGCCCGGTAATCGTACACCTCGTTGCGCACCGTGATGCGCATGCTGTATCCCGGCGTCACGACCTGGGCGTACATCTGGCCCGGCTGCGGGCAGCCCAACGACGCATCCGGGAATTGCTGCCACGTGTACTCAAACTGGACGTTCAGGCCACGCGCCAGGGGCCGGGCCAACCGCTGGCCCAGGTCCGCGATGGCGGCGTCGATGATGGGCAGCGGCGGCTCCACCGGCGGTTGTGCGCCGGTAACGCCCGGAGCCAGACTGAGGACCGACACAATCACAAGCGCCAAAGCGACCAGCGCCGCCGAAGTATGGCTTCTGTGGGCGAGCATGAGCCGTCTCCATGTGTGCCTATGGGGCAAGGGCAGCAGGACACTTTCCAGTATAGGGAGATCGGCCCGGCGCGGCAATATCGAATACGTCCCACGTCGTCGCCGCTTGTTGATTTGCACGCAGGCCACATCCACCTAGAATTAGGCCATACTGCTCTGTTCCGCCACAAAAGGAAGGCTTACGCATGAGAAGATGGCTCGTGTTGTTCATGCTGTGTGCGCTTGTGCTCGGCGGTCCGGCCACGGCCAGCGCACAGGACGACGATTCCGAAGTTCCATTTATGGAGATGCTGGCTGCTGTCCCACGCGAGGCAGCCGCCGATCAGGGGTTGATTACCTACGCGGATTACCACGCCCTGATCAACGCGCGCCCCGGCAGCTTCGTGCCGAGAGACATGACGGAGTTCGACACCGCGAATCAGCAGGACGATCCCCGCTTCCCGGTGCTCATGGCGGCGCTCAACGGGCTGGGCACTGGCATGAGCGGTCTGGTCGAGGTCTTTCGCATCGATGGAATGCGCGAGGCGGTCGGCTTCGACTTCTTCACCGTACAGCGCGCACTCGAGTTTGGCCAGCCGCCCGCGGCGGGAAATATCTTGCAGGGCGACTTTGATCCGGCGGCCATCGGCGCTGCCCTCACGGCGCGCGGCTTCACGGAACAGCCCGTGGAAGGCGTCGAGGGCGGCCTGTTGTGGTGCAGCGTGGACGGCTGCGAGGCCGGACGACAGATCAGCGTGCGCGACCGCAACCCCGCCGATCCGTTCGGCGGCCAGATGGGGCGAAAGCAGCCGCTCATGTTCGCGCCGCCCGATATGCTGCTCAGCTCGGCATCGAACGACGTGGTGCAGGCCATGTTCGCCAGCCAGCAATCGCCGGACGACGCCTCGATCCTGAGCCTGCCCGAATACCGCGCTGCCGCCGAGGCCATCACGGCGCGCGGCGCGCTCCTGCAGGCGGTGATCGCGCCGGCGGCGCTGATCACCGAAGGCATGGAACCGGCCGGTCGGAGCGGCCTGCCGCGTTACGAGCTGGCCGTGTTTGCCCACATCCGGGCCGAGACGGACGTGTTGACGCTGGTCGGGCTGGTCTATCCCAACGAGCGGCTGGCTTCCCAGGCCACTGACATACTTCCTGTGCTCTTCAACGAGGCCGAATCGCTGCATGTGAGGCGGACCTTCGCCGAGATGGTCGAAGAGCGCGGCGGCACGGTCGGCAAGGGCCTGCCCTATGTCAGCCCGGAGAGCGGCTACGCGGTGGCGCTCTTGGAGTTCCGCTCCGAGGTCGAAGCGCCGGATGTGGCTCCGG
>JADZBY010000408.1 GCA_020851855.1 Anaerolineae bacterium | reverse complement strand
GGCGACGCCGTTGCACTGGGTGTGGCAGTCGGCGTGCTCGTGGCTGTGTGGGTGGCCGTGCTGGTTTGTGTCCAGGTCGGCGAGGGAGAAGGCGTAAACGTGACCGTAGGCGTCGGTACGGGCAACGCGGCCTTCTCCACAAGGCGGATTTCCAGGGCGAGCGCCTGCCTGGATTCCATCACGCGCGCCCGGACGTCGACAAGATCATTGGCCATGATTCCGGGCGCAATGACGGTGTCCGAATTGATCACCAGCGGCACGCCGCCCACCGCCCACAGCACATCGCCCATCGCGGCCACGCGGCCCCGAAAAGTGACCTCGGCGGGCCGCCCTGCCGCCATCAAGGCCAGCGTCTCGTCGATGCGCCGCTCGGAAAAGTCCGCGCCGCCAAGCGCCGTGCGAACGTCCTCGCTGGCGCGCTTCAGGCCGTAGAGCGCATCGCCCGGCAGGCTACGTTCGGCGAGGAAGAGCGCGCCGGCGAAGGCGATGAGGATCAGCGCGGCAATGCTCATCAGGGCGCGGGCTGGGAAGGCGGCGCGGCGGACCGGTTCCCGAAGCTGCCGTTGCACGTAGAAGCGCACTCGCTCCCGCGCGGCCATGACTTCCCGCGCGTCGGGCAGCGCACGGCGCGCCAACGCGCCCGCTTCGAGCATCGGGCGGAGAGCGTCCGCCAGATCGGGGAAGCGCGCGAGCGCCGACTCCAGCGGCTCGCCGCGCACCATCCGGGCGATGCACTCGTCCAGGGCGCTGATGAGGCGCGCGTCACGCGGATCAGGCGCGGCCATTGACTTCGCCCTCACCCAGCAGCAGCCGCAGCGCGTTCACCGCACGAAATTGCAGGGACTTGATCGCGCCCAGGTTCTTGCCCATCACGTCGGCGGTTTCTTCGAGGCTCAGGCCTTGCCCGAAACGCAACAGCAGCACTTCCTGCTGGTCGGTGGACAGGCGCTGAATGGCGTGGCGAGCGCGCTCGGCGCTCATCTCGCGGATGAACTGCACTTCCATCTCGTCGCCATCCGGCAGCGAGATCCACTCGTCGATGGCTTCCGTGGTGAACCGCCGCTCGCGGTCAAAGTGGCGGCCCAGCTCGCGCCGCGCCACGCGGAACAGCCAGCCACGCAGGCTCCGGCTGGGCGCGTTGCGGCCCCGGAAGGCGTCGATCAGCCGCACGAACACGTCGCTGCTCAGGTCCTCGGCGTGCCGCGCATCGTCGACGCGCATCCGGATGAACTGGTATACCGCTGGGAAGTACAAGTCGTAGATTTGCATGATCGCCGCCTGGTCGCCCCGCCGCGCCCGTGCCATCAACTGATCTTCGGTGTTCAGGTCGGGAAGGTTGAAGGCCATGTCTCGGCACGCGGTCCTGTTCAGGGTGTGCCAGGCTGCCCTGTCCCCTCGTCGCGGATGCGCCACACCAGGCTGTACTGGTCCTGGTAGACCAGCGTCATGGCCGGATCGTTTTGGGCCTGGCGCTCAAAAGCCTGGTGGCGCGTATCGCTGACCACGTACCGCGCACCGAAACGCTTCAGGATGACCGACGCGGGCTGCTCAACCTCGCCCCGCGTGATAGCCACCCATTCTTGCCACAATGCCGGATCGGCGCGCTCCAGGTACGTCGGGTCCAGCCCGACGAGATAGACATTGTGCGTATTATAGTAGAACAGCCGCGTGAAGTCATCCCAATCGGTCTGGAAGACCATAGAGCCAGCGGGCGTGTTGTCCCTGAGCCATGCCGACGCGCCTGCGAACGTCTCCACATCCGCCGAATTGCGCGCATCGTCCAGCGCTGCGCCCACCGTACTCGCGCCGAACACCGCCGCCACAGTGACGGCCACAACACTCGCGCCCAGCCGGATCAGCCGGGGCGTCGGCAGCACGCCGAGCGTTGGCCAGGGCAGCGGATTGCGCCCCCACGCCGCCGCGGCGGCGAGCAGGGCGAACGCCGGGAAGTACTCGATGAAGCGCCGCGAGTTCAGGGTCATGACCAGGGTCAGCAGCGCCACGAAGAGCAGCGTCAGGCTGACGCGGTCGCGCCGGGCCGAGCCGAGCGCCGGGCGCAGCATCGCGGCAGCCAGCGCCAGCAGCGCACCGCCGGAATTGCTCATCAGCGCGCCCGTCGTATAGGGATACCATTCGTTGCCGACGCGCACGCTGCTCTCAATGCTGACTTTCGCGCCCAGGTGTTCGACGGCGAACAGCACGTTGACCGGGAAATACGGGTTGATGACCAGCCCCAGCGCAATGCCCACCGTGACGTAGAGTATGGGCCGGAGATCAAGCTCACCGTCCGCCCACCAGGACGCCAGCACGTACAGGCCGGCCACGCCCACCAGCAGCACAAAGCCGTTGTAGAGCCACGCATAGGCGAATCCGAGCGCGATCAGCCAGCGATAGCGCCGCGCAAAGAGCGCCGTGAGGGCCAGCACGAGCACCAGCAGCGATGCGCCTTGCGTGCGCACCATGAGAATGCGCATCAGGAACGGCGTGGACATGGCGAACAGCCCCAGCGCCCATAACCACGCCGCCGACGCGCCCACCTGCCGGAGCAGCGTCCAGACCGCCGTGAAGACGCCCGCCGCAATGAGCGCAGTAGCCAGTTTCGCCCCCGCAATGCCCCCCGCGACGGCAAACGGCGCAATGAACATGTGAAAGAGCAGATGATGATTGCTATAACGCGCCGGGCTGAGCAGCGTCAGCGGTAGCCACGGAAAATCGAGCGCCAGCCGCCCCTGCGTGATGATCTCCGTCGCGGCGCGCGTATGGTAATAGTCATCCGTGCCCAGGAAGCCCGGCGTGGCAAACAGGATCAGCGCCAGAAGGCCGAAGCTCAGGGCGAAGACCACTGCCGCCTGCCCCAGCGTCCACAGGGAAGCAGCCGTCTGCGCCCGAATGGCGGCCTGTTGCTCGGTTCCACGTTCGAAGCTCCCCGCCTGGCTAACCATACGCCTCACCTGCCCCCTTGCTTATCTGGCATTACTCGAACTCCACGCCTGGCTCCCCCGACCACCCATTGAGCGCTTGCGTTCAACGGGGACCCGGTCGGGGACCCCCGCGCCTCGCCGTTCCCCCCTCTCTACGCGGTATTCCGCGTGGAGAGGGGGTCAGGGGGTGAGGCCGGAAACTCATCACAGCCACAGCCCCCGGTACGTTACGGCTTGGCCGCTACCTAATCGTCGTCATCGTCGTCGTTGTCGTTGCCGCCACGGTTGTCATTGTCGCCACGGTTATCGTTGTCGTCGTCATCATCGTCGTCGTCATTGTCGTTGCTGTTCCCGTTGCCGTTGTCATCGTCGTTGTCGTTGCTGTTGCTGTTCATGTTGCCATTGTCATCGTCATCGTCATTGTCATTCCCGTTGTCATTCCCGTTGTCGTTGCCGTTGTCATCGCTATTGTCGTTGCTGTTGCCGTTGTCGTCGAAGCCGCCGCTGCCCGACCGGCCCCGCGTCCGCAGGCTCTCGCGCAGGCGCTCGGTATCGCCCCGCTCCAGCTTGATGGCGATGTGCTGGCCGTCCTGCAGCCGCAGCTGGACCTTGACCAGCGCGCCAATCGTCAGGGAGAGGCTGTCATCGATCTGCGCGTTGCGGATGTCGATGGTCAGCCCGGAGATGGTGGCGCTTTCCGGCGTCAGGGCCGTCAGCGTGCCGGTGATTTCCCACTCGCCCTGGCCAAAACGCGGCAACTGAGCGCTGAGATCACGTGTTGGGCCAAACGGACCGACTTCGCGGGCGATCCACACGTTGTTCGTCGCATCCCAGGTGGCGTGCACCCACACCAGCCCGCCCGGATCGAGCCGTCCGTGGATTTCGGCGGCGGCTACGTTCACGGTCATGCCGTTGACGACCATCACCTGGCCGATGAAGCGGGTCATCACGCCGACGAACTCGGCTTCGCCGGCCCGCACGCCCACGTCGTCGGAGCCGATGCCTTCTACCTCACGCGCCCGAAGGGTGAGGCTGGTCTGCATCTGGCCGTGAACCTTGACCTGCGCGCCGACCTGCAACTGCACCTTGATCTCCGCGCCCGCCGTGAGCACCGTCACGCCGTTGACGACGAAGCTATCCGGCCCCACCGCCGTGATGACCCCGATCAGCTCCAGCTCGGGATCGGGCGTGGCCGTCGGCCCCTGCGCCTGCACCGTGCCGAACGGCGCAGCAGCGGCCATGACCAGCAGCGCAATGAACGCGACCCACAGAACACGGAAGGACTTACCCTGGTTGACCATTGTTGTTTTTCCTCTCTCTGCACGCAGCCGACAAACTCTCGCTGCATTCTCACGCTCCAGACATCCATAACGATCGGGCAGCAGAGCAAAGGTTTCGCACCGATTTGTCTGGATTGTGTAAAGAATTGTCAGGGCAGTGTCGTGAGAGGGTATAGCCCGTGGGTGAATTTCACACATTCACACGGATCGCATGGCGCGCCCGGCGCGGATGGATTTTTAGAATTAGAGCGTGTCTGCAAACCCTCACCCCCGGCCCTTCTCCCTCATGGAGAGGGGGTGAATAAACCGAGGAGTCCCCGCTTTTTCTCCCCTCTCGCCCTGAGGGAGAGAGGGGCCGGGGGAGTGAGGGTTAACGCGACAGCGGACTTTGCAAACACACCCTGGATACGGATCAGCATGGCGGGCGCGTCGCGACGCGCCCCTACACGTTGCGTATTGTAGGGGCGGCGCCGGTGCGCCCTGCACCCGTCCGGCATCACTGGCCGTGGTAACGGATGCCGATGGAGCGCTCGACGTTGATCACGAAGGCGATGCCGCTGTCTGGCTTGGCCATGTCGCCGATGATCTTTTCC